>CAZXDQ010000060.1:0-8839 GCA_964639405.1 uncultured Syntrophomonadaceae bacterium
AAGTTGGGTAAAAGAACAGCCTGGGTACTGTTATTTTTTTTGTTTGGGATAATGGGAAGTGCAATTTTCGTCGGTTGTGATCCATCTCCGGAATCCACCGAGGGGGCGGCTTCTTCTGAAGAAGGAGAAGAAAGAAACGAGGTAAAGAAGGTAGAGATCGTTTACGTGGACTGGGAATCAGAAATCGCCAGCTCCCATGTGGTTCAAGCGGTTATAGAAGAAAAGCTTGGCTACCAGTGCGAACTTTTGGAAGTCAGCGCCACAGCCATGTGGGAGGCGATAGCCGCTGGGGATAAGGATGCCATGGTAGCGGCCTGGCTTCCCGAGCTCCAGCAGGAGTATTACGAAAAGCATCAAGACGACCTGGTTGATTTAGGGCCTAACCTGGAAGGCGCGGAAACCGGGCTGGTGGTCCCGGAATACCTGCCGGTAGATTCTATTGAAGAGTTAAAGGAATACGCCGAAGAATTGGACCATAAAATCATTGGGATCGATCCAGAGGCGGGAATTATGTCCACCACGGAAAAAGTAATGGACGAATATTCCCTGGACGAATTTGAGCTTATCACCGGCAGTGATTACACCATGACCAGCGCCCTGGAAAGCGCAGTGGAAGATGAAGAATGGATTGTGGTCACCGGTTGGAGCCCCCACTGGAAGTTTGCCCGCTGGGATTTAAAATACTTGGATGATCCCCGGGAGGGGTATGGCGAAGAGGAATATATTAGCAGCATGGTACGGGAGAATTTAGAGGAAGATATGCCGGAAGTCTATACTTTTCTAAACAATTTTTACTGGTATCCCGAGGATATGGGAGAGGTCATGCTGTGGATCCAGGAAGAGGATCTTTCTCCGGAGGAAGCTGCTAGCCAATGGATAAAGGAGAACCAAGACACAGTAGAAGAGTGGCTGCAAGACTGATCAAGAGGGAAAAAGCTAGTAAAAAGGAGATTCACTATTATCAGATTAAGAGATAATACCCTGCTAAAGGAATCATTTTCCAATACCTGGCTCATCATTTCCGTGCTAATCAGCCTTTTCATTATCGCTTTGCTGATATGGAACACCACTTATTCATACCTTACCCTCAAAAACTTCGAGAATCAGAAACTCCCACTGGAGAGGGCTTCCGGTGAGCTGTTAAGCCATGTCAAAAGCACGGAAATGGCAGTACATATGGCAACTACTACCGGGGACCTGCGTTGGCAGGAAACTCACGAAGAACATCTCCAGGAACTCAATGAACTCCTGGAGAAAATCCCTGGACTCATCGATTCAGAGGAACTCCATCAGGATGTGGATCGCATCGAAGCTCACCTGGGAGATATTGGAGCAAAGGAAGCCCGGGCTTTCGATTTAGTTCGTCAGGGGAAGAAAGAAGAAGCTTGGGAACTGCTATCGGGTTGGTCTTACACCCAGGAGAAAATTGCCCTGGATGAGTCGGCAGAAAACTTGGCTGATAACTTAGATGGATATGTGGATCAACATATCCAACGGGTGGAGGGGATAACCTATGCTCTTATCTTGGTAGTGGTGGTTTCTTTAGTGGGGCTGGGTGTTTCCTGGTTTTTTTCTATAAAAGTATGGCAGCAGAATTACCAGAAAAGGCTGGAGAAAGAAAGGGAAATTACTTATTTGAGCTATCACGATTCCCTTACCGGGCTGTACAATCGGAGATTTTTCGAAGAGGAGTTCCACCGCCTTAATGTGGAGCGCATGCTCCCCTTAACTCTGGTTATCGGGGATGTGGATGACTTGAAGGGGGTTAACGACCACTATGGACATAAAAGTGGTGATTTATTGCTGATGGAAGTTGCTCGCATTTTAAAATCAGCAGTCCGGGAAGAAGATATTGTAACTCGCTGGGGAGGGGATGAATTCGGGATCATTCTTCCTCAAACGGGACCAGAAGATGCAGAAAAAGTGGTGCAGCGGATAAAAGAAGGGTGTCAGGCATCGGAGTTCCAACCTAAGCCACCCCGGGTTTCCTTGGGTTACGCTGTTAAAACCGAGGTAGAAGAGACACTGGACAATGTGTTCGCAAGAGCGGAAAACCGAATGTACCAGAGGAAATGTTGAGGAAATTTTCCTTAGAGGAGATAGCTAATGGTAAAAGTGGTTCCCCTTTTTGCTGCTGGATAAAAACTGTATCTCTACTTGGTGGCTTTTGCTAGTGATTATCTATCATGATTTTTTACCTTATCTAGGTAAGGTTGGTGGTGCTGGATGCCGGTTTTAGATGCCCATGTACACTGCGGTTTGACTCTTCCCTGGGAGGTAATCCAGGAGCGTTGGCGGGGAGGAGGTATTGACGGAGGAGTCCTCTTTTCTCCTGCTGAAGAGATATACCAGCGCAGTGATCCCTGGTTTACAGACAGTGAAGACTACCGCCTTCACCGGGAAAAAGTTCACCAATATCTGTGCTCCCTTTTGAAGGATGACCTTTTTGCTTATTGGTTTGTGTGGAACGATTTCGAGCTCCCCTGGCAGGAATTCTCAGGCATCAAATGGCATCGACATGCCGATGAACCCGTCTACCAGTACGGTGGTGAGGATTTTTATTCTTTGCTGGAGGAAATATGCCGACGCCGGATGCCGGTTATTATAGAGGAAGAAATGGAGAACACCATTTACTTGCTGGAGGCAATAAACAATCGTACTTCGGTGATTATTCCCCATATGGGGATGTTAAACGGCGGCTACCGCAGTTTAAAGGAAGCAGGGGTATTTGAAAATAAGACAGTTTTCGTAGATACTGCTTTAGGGGATCCTACTTCCATTAGAGATTTTGCTTCTGATTACGGTGTGGAGCGGATAATTTTTGGCAGTGATTTTCCCTTTGGAGAACCGGCCCGAGAAAAACACAAAGTGGAAAAGCTGTTTTCAGAAGGGGAAAGGAAAAAAGTAGAGGAAGAGAATCTCCGGTCTGTTTTAGAAAAAGTGCGCTCCTGAAGGATAGAAAATCAAGGATAAAAAATTCATGATAATTCATGATATTAGTGGGGAAAAGGGGTAATCTTTCACTTGGAATAGGGCTCCCCCAAAGCGGATTTGGATTTTTGAAGTTTTAATCCTGTTTGGACGGACAACCAATGCAGGAACCGCTCACCAACATAGAGCTGCCAGCGAATCAGTTGAAAAGCTCCTTCCAGGCAAAAGCCTACGGTCAGAGCAACTACCAGGGTGCCTATTCCCAAAGGTCCTCCCAGCATGACTCCCCCTAGAGTAACGGTAACTTCTATGGAGGTCCGCACCGCTCCCATTCTTCTTCCAGTTATGCGGGTCAATCCCATCATTAAACTGTCCCGGGGTCCGGTTCCTCGGTTGAAGGACATATAGATAGCGGTGCCATAGGCGAAAATAAGTATCCCGGACACAAGGTACAAAAACTGGATAGATAAATGGCCGGCTTCTGGAATAATATGGTTATCCAGGTAGAGGTCCACCCAGAACCCCACAAAAAACATGTTTAAGAAAGTGGCCAGGCTGGGCTTAATTTTCATTAAATAGCCTGCTGCTATACATAAAAGCCCTATTACCTGGATGACCTGGCCGTAAGATAAGGGGAAGTGCTGGGAAAGTCCCATGTGCAGCACGTCCCAAGGGGGAAGCCCCAATTGGGCATTCACCAAAAAAGTCAGCCCCAGGGCCATAATGGCAAAACCCACTACTATAGCTGCGTATCTTAAAATTTCACTGCAAAATTTTTTCATGGCCGAGGTGCTCTCCTCCAAGTGAACTAACCATTTTTATTTGAGTACTGGCTGCAGACCGCTTCGGTAGGATAAAATTTCTTGGAGTTAATTCTAGAGTAGTTGTTTGCAAAAAGCAAGGGATTAATTTTTTCATCAAAAACGGAGTAATGAATTTAACATTGACAAAAACAAGTGGGGAAAATAAGAAGTTAATGATTTCTACTACTTTGGCTATGACTTGGAATAAAATATTTCTTTTAGCAGGCTTTTTTATTAGGGGCAGCGAATGTTATAATGCTATGATAATAAACAATTACCAGCAGTCTTATAATTCGGGGAGGAGGATTTTAAGTGACTGATCAACAGGATCGCCGGAATAATCCAAGAACTGAGGATACTGATTCTGCTGGGCGATCTTCAGGGCCTCCTTCCTGGGGATGTCATGGTTCAGGTAACCACTCTTACCCGGTAGGTGGCAGCGGAGATAAGGGGGGCAGCAATTTTTTTTCTAACTCCCTTTTAGGTTATGCCTTTATTTTTCTGCTGGCCTTATTAGCAGTAGGTGCTTTATTTTTTGATTTTAGCTTGTCTCCCCGGCCGGGCCAGGAAGAAGAAATTGTTGGGAGCGGGAATTTGGTTAATAGGGGTTTGGCTGCTGGTGACGGTGAATGGTTGTATTATACTTCCCTGGAGGATCAAGAAGAATCAGGTATTTTTAAAGTGCGCCCCAATGAGGAAGATCTCAGTAAGATAGTAAAAGATGGAGCCGATTACTTGAATGTGGAAGGGGAATGGATCTATTACCGCAACAGAGACGAAGGTGACCGAATATATCGAATAAAAACCGATGGGAGCAGCCGAGAAAGGCTGAGCGAATATCCGGTTGGAAAGATGTGGGTGCAGGATGAAAGAATATATTTCCAACATGAAGAGGACAAGACTTTGTACGGAGCTGATCTTGAAGTCGCTGACGTTGAACAGCTAACGGAAGAAGAATTGTCGGGTTTTATGTTGGATGATGATTGGATATACTTTTACCGCCAGGGAAGCGAGGAAACTTCAGAGATATATCGCCTTCGCCCGGATGGAACTCAACCTACCCTGCTAAAAGAACTGCCCGGCATAGATTCTCTCAACGTTTATCAGGATCATCTTTACTTTTGCAGGGCGGAAGGAGAAAGCGGTATCTACCGCATGGATAAAGAAGGGAGTGGGCTGGAGCAGCTGGTAGAAACTCCTTCTTCTTATATTAACGTAGCCGGGGGAAGTATTTTTTACAGCAATCAAGATGACGGAGAAACTCTTTACCGCTATGATGTGGGCGAGGAAGAATCTAACGGAGAAGCGGTGGGGAGACCGCTGCGCTTGAATGATGATCCCACCCATAGTATCCAGGTGGTAGGGGAGTGGATATTTTATTCCCATCCGGCGTACTCCAGTTTGTTTCAAATCCGTTGGGACGGGAACTGGCGAAAAGTTGTGCAATAACCTGATGTTTGGTTGAAGGATAAAAGAATCTAATCACGGCGGGGAATCTTTAAAATTGAAATTTATGAAGAAGCAGCTGAGTGCCAAACTATTTATACTGTCGGTTGTCCCGGTGGTTCTTTTCGTGTTGGTGGTTGCTCTATACATTGTGCCCAGCACCAGGAGTGACATCTATCGGGGAAAAGAGGAAAAGGCTCAGGACTTGGGCGAAGTGGGTCTTTCCATAGTAGAGAACTATTATGAGGCTGCCCAGGAGGGAGAATTAACCCAAGAAGAGGCCCAGCAGTCGGCAAAGAGCGCTTTAAGGGAGGCCAGGTTTGGCGAAACTTTAGAAGACTATTACTGGATCTTAAACTACGATCACGAATTGTTGATGCATCCTTTTACTACTGAATTGGTGGGCCAAGATCTTTATAACTATCAGGACCCCGATGGGGTTTACTTAGTGCGGGAAATGATCGACATAGCCAAGAATGAAGGGCAAGGCCACCTGGAGTACCAGTGGCAGTATTACGGTGAAGAAGAGAAAGTGGAGCCCAAAATTTCTTATGTCCAGGCCTTTGAAGAATGGGATTGGGTTATAGGTACTGGAATCTATGTGGAAGATATTGCTCCTTTGGTGTGGCATCGGATATTACATATACTGGGATTTATAGCTGCAACTATAGTTGTTTCCCTGCTTATAACCTGGAAGCTTTCTAACAGCATGGTGATTAAGCCGGTAAACAACGTGGTGAGGGCAGCTGGAGAACTGGGAGAGGGGAATCTTAAAGAAGAAGTGGAAGTTACTACTGAGGATGAAATCGGTCAGTTGGGTTCTGCTTTTAATCAAATGAGCCAGAACATAGAATATTATCAGAAGCAGTTACAGGAACAAAACCGCATCCTCCAGGCCATACTGGATCATGCTCCGGTGGGGATTTGGCTGGTAGACCGGCATCACCGCCCGGTGTTTGTCAACAAGTATTTTAAAGATAATACCGGTTATGGCACGGAAGACTGTAGTATTACGAACGACGAGATGTCCGTTTGCAAAAACTCGGATGCGGAAGCCCTGCATAGTTATGTCCCTCGCCAATTTGAAGAAGTAATTACCTTTAAAGATGGAAATAGACACACTTTACAAACTATAAAGACCAAGATACTGGATGAGGATGGCAGCTTGGTAGGGGTCCTGGGACTGGGGATCGATATTACCGAGCGGAAGCAAGCAGAAGAAGCTTTAAGGAAGTCCGAGGAATTATTCCGCTCCCTGGTGGAAAGCGCCAATGAATCCATCCTGGTAGTCCAGGATGGCTTGATAAAATACCTTAACACTAAAGGCACTGAGCTTATAGGTTGGCCCCGGGAGAAAATCCTGGATACTCCCCTGACAGATTATACTCATCCCCACTATCAAGATTTGGTGGTAGAAAGACATCATCGGAGAATGCGGGGAGAAGAGGTAGTAAACCGTTATGAATTTCAAGTGATCAGGAAAAACGGGGAACTCCGTTGGGTAGAAATCAGCGTACAGGTGATTGAGTGGGAAGGTCGCCCTGCCAGCCTTAATTTGCTTCTGGATATTACCGACCGGAAAGAGGCGGAAGAAAAGATCCGCTACTTGAGTTTTTATGACCGGTTGACGGGGCTGTACAACCGAAATTATATGGAAGAAGAAATGAGAAGGTTGGACACCGCTAGACAGCTTCCCATAAGTTTAATAATGATAGATTTGAATGGCCTTAAACTGGTTAATGACACCTATGGGCATCGCACGGGAGATCAAATGTTGAAGGCAACGGCGGAAACGTTAAAAAAATCCACCCGGCATGAAGATATTATTGCCAGGTGGGGAGGAGACGAATTCGTGGTACTATTGCCCCAGATAGGGGCAAAAGAACTGGAAAAAATATGTAAGAGAATTAAGGACAACTGCCAAAATGCTTATGTAAAAGAGATACCCATCTCTCTGGCTATAGGTTCGGTAGTTAAGGAACAAGAGGAAGAGGCTTTGGAAGACCTGTTAAAGGAAGCAGAAGACAGGATGTACAAGGAGAAGTTGGCAGAAAGTCGCAGTGCTAGAAGCACAGTCCTAAATGCTTTATTGAAAACCTTAGGAGAGAAAAGCTACGAGACTGAGCTTCATGCCCAGCGCATGCAGGAATTGGCAAGAAGCATAGGCGAAAGAATAGGGTTGCCGGAATCCGAACTTAACAGGTTGCAGCTGCTTATAACCCTCCATGATATTGGAAAGATAAATATTCCGGAAGAAACTTTGACTAAAAAGGAGCCCCTTAACGAAAATGAATGGAAAATGATGAAAGAGCATCCCGAAATAGGCTACCGGATTGCTCTTGCCACAGAAGAGTTTGCCCATGTGGCGGAAGACATTTTAGCTCACCACGAACGCTGGGACGGCGGGGGTTACCCCCAGGGCTTAAAAGGGGAAGAAATTCCCTTGTTGGCCAGAATAGCGGCCATAGTAGACGCTTTTGAGGTGATGTCTAACGGCAGACCCTACAAGGACCCCATGAGCAGAAGAGAAGTGATGGAGGAACTACAAAGATGTGCCGGCACCCAATTTGACCCCAACCTGGTAGACATATTTCTAACGGTGCTACAAGAAGGCCTTTGAACGGATAACGAATTCGGCAATAATTTTATAGAGTAATATAAAGATAAAAACCGCCCTTGACGTCACCCCTTTTGTTGACTATCATATGGATAACCAACCAAAGTTATGGGCGCGTAGCTCAGGGGGAGAGCGCCTGCTTCACACGCAGGAGGCCGGAGGTTCAAAACCTCCCGCGCCCACCAGTAATGACAGGGCTTTTCAGGCTTCTGAATTATTGCAGAAGTCTATGGAAAGCCCTTTTAACATTCATTTGACATTCTTATTTAATCTGAATCTCAGAAACTTTCCTTGGGGAAACATGATAATAGACCTTTAGTAGTGAATTTATATATCCCATTAAAACAGCATAAAAAAACCTTCGGAATAAAGAAAACCGGGAGGTGATACTCCCGGCCTTAATCTCTAACTGGTTTACTATTCCAAACAGGAGGCTAACAGGTTACCAATCTTGTCCGTAGCCTTCTTCTTCATTTTTGAAGCAACACTGTTGTAAACATCCAAGTTAAACGCATCTTTAAGGTGCCTTAAAGCTTCTTGTATACTTCGAGGATCAGTTGCAGTCTATCGCCCACAAATTTTATCTGCCAATCCCCCATCCTTATCTGTATTCGTTGCTTTTGCCTTTTAGTTTCTTAATATCGTGAGAAGGGAGATGTTAAATCCATAAGTTATAGCCTGAGTTAATACAACAACACCTGCAGTTGCTTTTATAAGGTGATACACCTGTAAGAAGAGAAGAGATTCTCCACCGTGTCGTACATGTTGGTTACTTCTCCCACTCGGAGTTTGTCTTTTAAATTATAGTAGTCCAGGCAGGTGCCGCAAGAAACTATCTTCACTCCACTCTCTTCCAGGTTCTTCAATTCTTCCAGCACAGGACTACCTTCCGTAGTTAAATAAATTCCGTTGTTCAAAAACATCATCTGTGACGGCAGGGAACCCGTGTCCTTTAAGGTAAAAATAAAACTACGCATGAGCAAATTCCCTAACTCCTGGTCGCCTTCTCCCAGAGTGGAAGAGGTGATCATAAGTATTTTCC
>CAZXDQ010000061.1:0-5646 GCA_964639405.1 uncultured Syntrophomonadaceae bacterium
AGCAAAGGTGCCCTTTTCCACCACCACGGCAAAGGGAGCCCCTTGTGCCTGGGCTGTTTCCGCTGCTTCTCTAACCGCAGATCCAGCTTCTCCCGGGTCGGCGGGAAGTACCCGGTAATCCACTCCCAGGGTCTCCAGCAATTCTAAAGTGATGAGGCCCTGTTTCTTATGCTGAGGCTCATCCTCAGTGCCCGGCTGACCCCTCCAGCCAATTAGAAGCAGGGCGGGAATCCGGTAAACCAGTGCGTCGGTCAGAGAGGTTAGGGGATTGACTACATTTCCCAGCCCGGAATTCTGCATATAAACTAAAGCCAGCCTGCCGGTAGCCAGGTGGTGGCCCGCAGCAATGGCCAGGGCGTTGCCTTCGTTAGCGGCGATTATGTGTCTGTCCCCGGGCACTTGATCCATCAAGTACGCGCAGAATTCTTTCAGCTGAGTATCGGGAACCCCGGTAAACAGCTCCACTCCTTCTTCTTTCAAAATTCCGAAAAAGTCTTTGCACTCTAAAATATCATTTACCCCCCGGTATCAGTTCTAAGATTTCGTTTATAGGCATGCACAGCTCATCGCATTCTGCGCTGCGTCCGTTTTCCAGTATGGTCTGGGCGGTTTTCACCATGGCGGGATAGGCACTGCGGATAAGATGGTTGGCGTAAATGACCATGTTGACTCCCGCCTCCTGCAGTTCGCTTTCCGTTACGTGGTGGTAAGAAGTGGGCACCACTATAAGAGGAACCCGGTTCTCCAGGCGGTTGTACTGCCGGCAAAACTCAAAAATCTCGGACCCGTCCTTCTCCTTGCTGTGGATCATAATGGCATCGGCTCCGGCATCTATATAAGTACGGGCCCTCCTCAAGGCGTCTTCCATCCCCGCTTTCAAGATGAGGCTTTCGATGCGGGCAAATATCATAAAGTCAGTAGTAACCCGGGCCTGTTTGCCCTGATTTATTTTAAAGGCGAAATTTTCCGGGGTATCCTGCTGCTGTTCTACTTCCGTGCCGAACAAGGAGTTCTTCTTGAGGCCAATCTTGTCCTCGATAATGATAGCAGAAACTCCCAGGCGCTCCAGAGATTTTACCCAATAAATGAAGTGTTCCACCTGCCCGCCGGTGTCTCCATCCAGTATGATGGGTTTATTGGTCACTTCCAGGATTTCGTTCACCGTGTTAATACGGGAGGTGAAATCCACCAGTTCTATATCAGGTTTGCCTTTTACCGTGGAATCGCATAAACTGCTAACCCACATTCCGTCAAATTCTTCCACCTTGCCCTCCCGCTCCAGTTTGGTTTTCTCTACGATAAGGCCGGTCAGCCCGTTGTGAGCTTCCAGGATTCTAACCAGGGGCTTTATCTCCAAGAGCCGCCGCAGCCTGCGGATGCGCTGCTGAGGGGTGGTGCCTATTTCCTGCAGGGCTTGATCCAGTTGGGTAACGGAGATTCCCTTGGTGTATTCCACTTCCACCAGTTCTCCGCCCCATTCTTTTAAAGTGTCAATAACCCGCTGCCGGATGTTCCTCTGCACCCCCGTCTTCCAGTCATCGCCGTGGACCACGTAATCGGGCTGAAGTTTGCGCAGGTTGGACACGTAATCCAGGGTTTCTTGGGGCACCACTTCTTTAACCCCTTTGATATTTTCAATAATAGCCTTCCTGCTTTCATAAGGCAACAAGGGAAACCGCTTGTAGGAGGCAATCACTTCGTCGGTAAGAATGCCTACCGTAACCTCTCCCAACTCTCTGGCTTTCTCTATTACGTTAATGTGACCGTGGTGGATAATGTCCGCTCCCATGGCCAAGTATACTTGCTTTTCAGACAAAAGCCATCTCTCCCCTCTCTGTAGATCTTCTCTTGAATGAAACAGTACTATAATAAACAACCCCAGCAGAAGAAAAAAGCTGCACTCTACTGCTTAGTATATTTTAACATGTAAAACCCCAGTGACAACCCCTCCCTACAAGCAATATACTTCAGAACTAACTAACCATTACTAATTTTTCATTTCAAAGAAAACTAATTACTCCTCCCTCTCTCCATAATTGCCACCATCCTCTTATCTGTCTCCTTATCTTACAATCAAGCTGATAATATTCTCTGATTGGTTCAAATTAGCAATTCACATGAACAACAGAAACAATACAGCTAAATTGAAAGCAAATTCATCAATTATCTGCAAACTTGGGTATCGCACCCCTGGTTCCTTCTTTCGGCTGCAAAGCAAGGCCGAGATTACCACCCGAAAGTTTATTAAAAGGGATTATTCACTGTATGAGAACCTTCAGATAAGATTGCTTTTCTGGTAAAAACATGCTATTATTATTTTACGTTAACCATTTTTGTCAGGATATTCTCCCATTCCAGCAACATTTAACCCCTTATAGATCTGCTTGTTTAATTTTATGTTGAGGAGGCGCCCCGGAGCAAGTGAAAAAACGTATGGCTGCCAAATTTCTTTGGCTAGTTTTTCGCAAAGCAGCCCAGCGATCTCTGGGCAGAAAATTGATTCATGAAGAAGAAATCACTCTGAAAACTGCCTTGAGCACCCGTAAATTAAAAATTAGCTTCTTATACCACTCCCTGTTCCATCCTCGGGGAACCAGGGAAGCAATACTTAATTTTTTCTCCGTAATGGAAAAACAACCCATACAAGCCCATCATTTAAAAAAAATTAAGCAGATCCACCACTTGGCTTATTTTAGAATACTCTCGGGTTATTTGAGTTCAGGTCAATCGCTGGAATCTGCTATTAACAAATTGGAGCCCGCTTTAAATAATCTGGCAAGTCCCACCCAATCTGCCCCCGCAGAAGCGCTGGATTACCCCCAACCTTCCCATAAAAGGATTAAACATGCCAAGAAACCAGTCCACAAATTTACAGCAAAGCCGGAAGAGGCCTTACGAAGGCACGCCAGAGACTCCCTGGAAAAAGCTTGGCAAAAAGAGCCCGATTCAAGCTCAAGTGTAGATAAAAAATCCCCAGCAAGCTTTAAATCAACAAGCCTCGCTGTGGCAAATAATACCAGAGAAAGAGAATTAATGTCCTCTGGAAACGGAAAAAGCAGCTCCCACCCCCCCAATCTCCAACTTATTTCAGTGATTTACCGATATTACCTGGAAGACACCTTTAGCGCCGTAGAAGCACTGGATAGCCTTTGTGAAAGAACAGAGAAGATAACGGACAATTTTGCTTGGCAGATATTCTACACTGAAACAAAAAACCTCCCAGAGAATGAGAACTACCCTTTACTTCAAAATACGTCCCTTTCCCCTCCTCAAAAAGTTAACCACTGGGGAGAAGCTCTGCAATCCACAGCCCAATTTCTGGAAGCTTGGGCTCACGAGGAGGTCCTGATTCATTTCCACCCAGGATATTATATCAGCCTGCGATCCCAAACTGAAACCCTGCTGGAAAAGCTTCCCCTGTTAAAAAATACAGATCTGGTGGTCCTGCGAGGCAACTTTCCACTGGATTACCCCTACCATTTGCGCATACCAGAACGGTCCGCAAGTTTCGCCCTGCGAGGTTCATTGCTGCAAAGTAACCTTGAATTTGCTTACGCCCAACATCCTATCACTCTTCTGGCAGCAGCATGGTCCCAAACCTACCCTTCTCAAAGGTGTAGTATTGTGGATTATTCGCTGCCCCCGGTGCATCAGGAAACAACTACCTGCAGCATCCCTGCCGAAATTCATGTGAGCGACCGGCTGGCCCTGCGGGTATTTTCAGAAGCGCTGCTTCGCCAAGCCCCTCTCACCTTCAGCGGGTTGTATCAAGATCTGCCTTTTTTTAAAAAGTCCCTGCCTTTGAGTACCGAAACTGAGCCAACAGAAGATAAGTTTTCTATCCAACCCCTGCTGCCAAAAGCTAACACCTTGGATGTAATTTTCATTACGGACTTCCGCATCCGCGGGGGCGGAGTGAAATCTGTGCTGGAAGAGGCCCGCATCGTTAAAGAGCTGGGATATCGAGTGGGAGCAATGCACCTGGATGCCATTACCTTTGTCACCCTCCAAGCATCCTTTGCCCAGCATACTTTTGATGAACTGGCCCAACTGGAAGTGCCCCTCCTCAACGGGCTACCCAACATCCAGGCCAAACTGGCCATCCTCCGCTATCCACCGATATTAGCTTCCCTGCCCCACTATATTTCCACTATTTCAATAGAGAAAGCAGTCATCGTGGTAAACCAGCCTCCCAGGCGCCTGGCATCCGAACCAGAATTTTACCAGCCTGCAGAATGCCGGGAAAACGCCAAAATTCTTTTCTCCAAGCTCTACCCCCGGGAAGCGGAATGGTGGCCTAACGGCCCCGACGCCCGACAAGCCATGCTGGAATACGAAAAGGATATCCCCCTGGCTAAATCAGACTGGCTAAATGTTATCCGCAGTTTTGCTGATGACCGGCTTCTAGAAGAACGCACGGGAAGGATAAAAAACCAAAATCGTCCTATTACTTTGGGACGCCATACCAGGGACGTAATTAACAAATGGCCTTCTAACCCTCAGGAGATATTATCCTGTTACCCCGAGGACCCCGGCTTTGAAGTCCTTATTCTGGGAGGAGCCAGGGTAGCCCGCAAAGTGCTCAAATACTACCCTGCTAATTGGCGGGTATGGGAATACGGGGAAAAAGATGTAACCGAATACCTCCGGGAACTGGATTTTTTCGTTTTCTTCCCCCACGAAGAACGCATCGAGCCCATGGCGCGTTGCGTCATAGAAGCTATGGCTTCCGGGCTACCGGTGATCCTTCCCGAGAAGTTTAAGGGATATTACGGGAAATCCCCCCTTTATTGCAAACCCAATCAGGTAATACCCCATTTAGAAAAATTCAGGGGTAATCCTCTCCTTTACTGGGAAAAATGCTGGGAAACTCGACAGGAGGCCCGGGAACTGTTTGGGCCAAAAAGCATGGCTGCCCGACTCACCAGACTGGGGCTGCCCTCTACGGAACAACAAGACCTGGAGGGATACTGCCATGGATAACCTGCTGCGCTTGCAAACAGTTTCTCGAGCCCTAGACCAAGCGGGAATCACCTGGTGGATAGATCACGGTACCCTCTTGGGGGTCATTCGGGACTCCAGGCTGCTTCCCTGGGACGAAGACATTGACCTTTCGGTCTTTTCCAGGGATTTAGGCCAAGTCTACCAAGCTTTATTGGCAGTCAAACCGCTCTTGTCTGCCCATCTGATCCGAACCCACCGCAACGTCAAAATTATCCCTTTTTCGCCAGGAGACAAGACTATAGACTTAGGAAGCTATCGCAATTCTACCGATCCACTTTTTTATAAGAAAACTCTGGTAGAGTTTCCCCGGCGGGAAAACTTACTTTTCTCTCCCCTCCGAAAAAGGGGATGGAGAAGCTGCCGCAAATTAGAAAGAAAGCTGTTAACCAGGAACAAAAAAAGATCTGCTGCTGCAGGCAAAACCTCTGGCTACGAAAAAATAATCAATGCCGTCACGTTCCTCCGGGAAAAGATGGGAACAGCCCATTCTTCCCAGGTCCCCGTTGAATTCTTCACCAGTTTCACCCGGATAACCTGGAGGGAACTGGAACTGCCGGCACCCAGGGATCCCGAAGCTTACCTCCATTTCAGATACGGGGAAAACTGGCGCACTCCTATCAGCAACTGGAAATGGTGGAGAGA
>CAZXDQ010000061.1:5746-8778 GCA_964639405.1 uncultured Syntrophomonadaceae bacterium
GTTTGCAGATACTCCTGATATGCTGCAAACTTTTTCCCCATCAGCAAATCATAATAGAGCCTGGCCTCAGCCTCCAAAAATTGTTCTCCCAACCATCGATCGTACTCTTCATTAAAAGCCTCGTAATGCCCGGGTCGGGGGGTAAATTCACCCAATACCAGCCCTTCCTCAATTTTCAAGAAATCTATTCTTACAAAAGGAGCTGGAATTTCTGCACTGATGCTACCAGCCAACTCCACATCTTCCGGTTGAAAACCATCCCCCTGGAAAAACGTGTCCTCGTATTTACCCGTCTGTAAAATCTCACCCTGGGGAGACCACCAACAGTGTTGTATCTTAGGATAGCGAAGCATTTCTAAAATCAAAGCCACCTTTCCGTAAAAACAGTAAAACTTCATATCCTTAGGGATGGCTTCCTCCCCTTGTATCCCTTCACTGCTGGTAATTAATTCTTCTGCAATCCATTGGTCTTTTCTAACCTTACCGGAAGCAAGATCCTCCTGCATGCTTTCTACCATTTCCTGCCATCCTATCAGCTTCTTTTTCTCTTTGATATTTAAAATGTGGTCATCAGCAAATACCAAATACACGCCTGCAGAGCCCGCCTCTCTTAAGGGCTTTACTACTATCTTTTCTTCCAGAGGCAGTTGGCAGCAACGGTAGTATTTCCCCAATCTCCTGGGTCGCCGCACCCCCAACAAATCGACAAACTGGTAGGAGTTCACTTTGTGGTTTAGCTTCCATTCCGGAGCAAAGCCGCCTAATTCCCTCATTTTGGTGCGCATAGTCAAGCTGGCTTTAAAAGAAGCGGCTCCTTCCAGGGGAATCTTTAATTGGCGGGACCTTTTTACCAAAAATTCCGAGAACTCTTCTATCTTAAGCCCTGCCAATACTGTCTTTAATCCTTCTCTTCTTTCTTCCCGGTTCCCCTTCCTGTAGATAAGCCTTGCCGCGTAATAAAAAGAGCTTATATACTCCGCATCTTCTTCTTCCCGCTGCGCAATCAACCTATCCAGGTACCCTTTTTCCTCTCCTTTTTTAACTGCCCTCTTCAGTTTTCTAAAAGAAGACCTCTCCTCTTTTTCAATAACCAAAGAGTTCTTCCCCGAAGGAAACTCCAGGGGCACCCCCTCGAGGTGAACTTGGATTTCCTGCCCCCGGCTTAATTCTTTCCACCATTCCTTCATGGGAAAACGAAATGCCGCAATAACAGGGCAACGCTCGCTCAACCCCCGATATTTTTTATCCGCATTAGCGATCTTAACCACCTTTCCGTCCACCAGCATTGAAACTTCTAAGCTTTCCTCCTGCCTTTCCGCTGCCACCCACCCTTCGATGGCAGCTTGGTTCACCCTGGTCACCTCTCCCCTGACTGGCGGAGTTTCTGGCCCTGGAACTCTTCCCTTGCCCCTTCTTCTCTTTTTCAACCTAAATCCTGAGCTTAGAAAGTTAACCCCCGGCACTCGTTTAAAACGCCGTTTCCAGGTGGTTAAGAAATCACTCAATTAATCCCACCCTTTCTTAACGTTAATAGCTACCCTTGCCCTTAGATAAGTGTATCCAATACACCAATACAAAAGATTAGTTCAAAGAGTATCATGAAGATGCAATCGCACTTGAAACAGATAGGCGCCTTTCGGGGAATATTATAGCTGTAGCTAGTGAGCCAGGAGAAACAAATATTGAATTTTGCCCGGTTAACAAATTGGGAAAACGAATAAATGAAATTGTCTTTGCTGGTACCTCATATTAGTTTAGTACCTCATATAAAGTTAAGCATGACTTGTAAAGGAAGACACCTAAAAAAATATTAGCTGGTCAGGTTGTTGAGCGAGAAATAGTTAAATATTTTGATAAAGGTGCTAGTTTAATCTTTTTCTCCTTCTCTTAGTTCTAGAAGATAATCTTGCAACTGGCTTTAAATTATTAGTAATCGGCGTTATAGGCGATCTAGCCATTTAGTTTCACCAAGCTCTTTTAAAATATTTATATAGCGCTCTTTCATGTGCGTTTTTCTATCAGTAATAGATTTAAGCAAAGAGAAATATTGCAGGGAATCAAAATATTTCTGGTCTGTGACCTCTGAGTTAGGTGCATCTATTCTGGGATCAAAGTGAGGATCGGGAATCTTCCAATTAGCCCCATAGTTTTCTTGCAAGTAAAGTTCCGGGTTTTCCGGAATCCATACATCTGCGCCTAAAAAATCAGTCTTTTTTAACTCAAAAGGAGTGTTCCACCAGCGGGTAGCAGTGCCATCATGCCACCGGACACCTTTTTCCAGGTAGTGGGGAAATATGTCTATAGCTACTTTATTTCTATGGGTCACCCGCAGCCTATTGCTGTTAAAGTCTACCCGTCTTACCTTGAAATTATCCTGATCTCTAAATAAAGCTTCCAAGTTTTCGGGTACTTCTTCAGAAAAAACTCCCACATCAATATCTTTGTCCCAGCTGATAAAAGCGTCGTCACGAATCAAACCAAGAAGGGTTCCACTAATTAAAAATGCATTGACCCCAAAACTATCTAACGTATGGTTTAAATCTTCTAATGCTTGGGGGGCTCGATTATCGAAAGCCACTTCTTCTTTTTCTTGGCGAGATCTTCTCCATTGTACTAAATTTTTCAGTTGCTGCCTTTTGCCTGAAAGCTTTCCTTTTTGCTTTTTCTGAGCTGCAAATATTATAGCCATTCGCAATACGTCGCGTCCTTCTTCATGTTCCCCAGCTACACATGCAGCTCTGGCCACTGCCCTTAAAATAGATAGGCGCTTGCGGCATGAGCGTGGAGTATCAAGCCAAAGATTTCGAATCTGAAAATAATCTTCGGTATTCTTCATCAGCGCCACCAGCTCCCACCAGAGTTTGGCCTTTTTCCAACCTCGCTGGCGAATTTTTTCCTCCAAAAGGTTTCTTGCTTTCTCAAAATCACCACTCGATTGAGCAGAATGCACTTCCTCCAGCAGGGCTTCCAGTTCTTCTTCAGTAATACCCTTAGGAAGAGTAGCATTTTGTTGAACTTCAGTATTTTCAGAT
>CAZXDQ010000062.1:0-8770 GCA_964639405.1 uncultured Syntrophomonadaceae bacterium
AGAGGTATTAAACTTTGCTGGCTTGTTAAAGAGTTAAATAAATAAAACATGCTTTTATTCTAACTTGTCGTTGTTCGAATCATGTGTTGTTCGAATCATGTATTGTATGTATTTTTAAATAATTGAATATAAAAGATTAAGCTCCTTGAATTCAGTAACAAGGAGCTTTTTCTATAGCCTTTGACTAAAAAAGCAAAATTACTCATTTTGCCATGGAACAGATCTACCAAGGAATTCTTCTAAGTCTTCCTCAGTTATTCGCCAAAGTTTACCGGCCTTAAATGCTTTTAATTCGCCCTTTTCGATCCATCGATAAACTGTTCTTCTTGTGATTTTTAATTTTTCAGCCATTTCTTCTGGTGTATATATTGATTGCATTTTTACTACCCTTGTCTTTAAATTACTACAATGTCCTAAAAAAATCAATAATAACTCTTGACTAATCACATATAATATCACAACTTTTCTGCTTTATGCGAAAGGAGTTGAGGTCGAAAGGAAAACTGACTTTTACTAGATTAATCCACGAAAAAGTGATAACAAGATCCTCGAACTATACAAGAAGCTTTAGGACACCATAAAGTTGCGTTTACCCTGGATGTTTACAGCAGTGTTACTTCAAAAATGAAGAAGGAGGCTACAGACAAAATTGGTAACCTGTTAGTCTCCTGTTTGGAATAGTAAACCAGTTAGAGATTAAGGCCGGGCGTATTACTTTCCGGCTTTATAGAGTAATATAAACTCATTACTGTAATTGTCTATTATAATGTTTCCCCAAGGGAAGTTACTGAGATTCAGATTAAAAAAGAATGTCAAAAGGGCTTTTCAGGGAGTTCCGGATAACTCGAAAGTGTGAAAAGCCCCATTATGCCTGGTCGGAGTGGTGGGATTCGAACCCACGACCTCCTGCTCCCGAAGCAGGCGCGCTGACCAAACTGCGCTACACCCCGATAATGGCAATAATTTATAAAGTGTTACTTAATTATAACCAAAAGACAGGAAGAGTGTAAAGGCATAGAACAAAGTTCCTACGAGGGAAAGCATGATTATTTAGTGGTAAAGAGCGGATATTATTTGAAGAAAAGGATATTTAATAGGAGGGGTTTATAAAGCGCATTTTTATAGCAAAATAAGGCAGACATTTGAGAAAAAAATCACTATCACTATTTTTTAACTAATTTTATTGACAAAATGTTGATTAGATTTTATCCTAGAACCCAATATAAGATTATTATTTTATTTATTCCCAAACTATACTGCCCTGAGAAGCGATAAGTAGGGGGGAGGAAGGGTACTTAATGTGGTATTATGTTTTATTTTTAGGGATATTTCTGGTGATATCCTGGTTGGTGCGGGGTATGATTGTTCGCAGTGTTTCAAAAAGGGTGGAGGACAAGGATTAACTTGCAGGTGCGCCCCAAGAAAGATGGAAAAAAGAAGGAATAGTAGGTAAGTAAGCCGGTTTTTGCCGGCTTTTTTGAGTCGGAGGGGTTTTAAGAAATTGTTGAACCATTCCTACTTGGGATGCAAAAAAGGATTTTGGTGTTTGCCCGTCGAAAACTACTTTTACCCAGAATAGATGTTGCTGCCTCAAAGGTTATTTGAGAGATGAGACCTAATGAGCTAGTATTTTTCATAAGTTCTTACAGGAGTTGTGTAAGGAGGACCAGAAATGTCTGAAGCACTAGGGAAAAGAATTAAAGGCTTGAGAAAGTTAAAGGGTTGGACCCAGTTAAGTCTTGCTCAAAACCTCGGTGTGTCGGTAAGTTTGTTGAGTAACATTGAAAGAGGGAGGAAAGAACCAACTCCATCTATGCTGGAAAGGCTGTCCCAGGCCATGAATGTTCCGGGGGAAGAGCTATTTTTTCTTCCAGAGAAAAAAGAAAAGGAAATATCTCCCCCGGGAATAGATGAAGTCAGCAAGAAGGATGAAACCAGTAAGTAAGAAAGTTAGGTGCAGCTTCGAAAAGTAGCTTAATTAATTAATTAATATATTAGTATATACTAAGGTCATGTTGGAGAGATGTTTTATTAAAGGAAGGAAAGTCTTTTGCAAATAGAAGAACTGTTGAAGGGCAACAGAGTGGTTTTGGCTCCCATGGCGGGGATTACCGATCATCCTTTCCGTTTAATTTGCAAGAAGCAGGGCTGTGGGATAGTGTACTCGGAAATGATCAACGCTCGGGGACTGTTGGCTGAACCGCAAAAGTACCAGCAAGACTATCTTTATGCTTCTTCTGTTGAAAAACCCCTGGTGGCTCAATTATTCGGTAGTGACCCTGAAGTTATGGCTTCTGCGGGAGTTTTGGCTTGGGAAGCGGGAGCCGACCTGGTAGATATTAATATGGGTTGTTCGGTGCCTAAGGTCTTAAAAAACCGAGAAGGCGCTTATCTCATGAAGGATCAGGAATTAGCCGGACGGATTATGGAACAGATGGTGAGGAGGATTCCCGTACCGGTTATGGTAAAAATGAGAAAGGGATGGGAAAACGCCCTGGAATCGGAAAATGCGGTTAGCTTGGCTGAAATTGCAGCAAAAGCGGGAATTAAGGCAGTAGTGGTTCATGGTAGGACCGTGGAACAGCGCTTCACAGGAGAAGCGGACTGGGAGATCATTAGAGAGGTGCGGGAGGCAGTGGATATTCCGGTTATCGGTAACGGAGATGTTACCGATTATTTAAAAGCGGAAAAAATGCTAGCCCAAAGCGACTGCCATGGGATCATGGTGGGGCGTGGGGTAAAAGGCAACCCTTGGCTCCTTTCTCAAATCAAAACTTATCTACACGAAGGCAGGTTTTTACCCGGTCCTTCTGCGGGAGAAATTATAAAGACCCTGCTTTATCATCTTCAGCTGCAGATAGATTTCAAAGGAGAAAAAGTAGGGGCACGAGAAATGCGCAAGCATGCCAGTTGGTATATAAAGGGCATGAGAGGAGCAGCCAGTGCCAGAGAGCTATTTAATCGTGCAGTTAACCAGCAGGAATTTAAAGAGGTGTTAGAAAAACTTGGTCGGTGGAATGGGGTAGAACTGGAACAGCTTGTTTACTAAAATATGTTTGGAGATCAGGTTGGTGTGGTTAAGGAAAATCCAGATCGTAAAAAGAAAGGAGAGTTAAGTATGTGCCAATCTAACGCTTATTTGCAAAAAAGCGGTGACAAAAAACTTTTTATGGAAGATGTAAGCGAAGTGATCCCTACCCAGGAAGGTTTAACCTTGAAGGGGATGTTGGGAGAAGAAAAATTCATCAAGGCCAACATAAAAAAATTGGCCCTCACCGATCACGAAATTATTTTGGAAGAAAAGTAGCTGGAATTATATTCGGCAGTTTCTGCTTAAGCTGGTTCTTATTAGAAGGCGCCCCCATTTATAGTGGATGGGGGCTTTTTTAATGGTGTCATTTGCTCTTGCGTTGTGTTAAATATTTTTTTAAAATGTTGTATACAAAATGTGCACACAAGCTGTTAGACTTAGACATTTCCATATTAAATACTAGGTGATTAAGTACTACATGCTTGAATGCCAAATAAATTCCAAGGGAGCCGGGAAGATGGGTACTCCGGAAGGTTTGTTCAGGGTGGGCAACAAGCTGTTGAGCCGAAAAAGAGTTGACCGGTGCCTGGATAAAATTTTTCAGTGGCGGGTCCAGGGCTTTTCCCAACAAGAAGTAGCCGACAAGCTTTACCTGGAAAGAACGTTTATTTCCCGCCTGGAAAAGTTAGGTGAAATAAGAAAGGGGCACCGCTTAGCTGTCATTGGTTTTCCGGTGGAAAACAGGCAGGAAATTGCAGAAATGTCTTCGGAAGCGGGAGCGGAGTATACCTGGATAATGGATAACCGGCAGAGGTGGAATCTGATAGAAGGACGCTCAGCGTTGGATTTTTTCAATTATGCTGTAGGGGAGCTGAACCGCCTGCAGGAATTCGACACTATAATCCTGTTGACTTCGGAAAAATGGTATCAGCTGGCGGCGGCTCTATTGGATAGCCAGATCATTCATTACCAGCTGGGGGAATCGCCTCTGGAGCAAGATTGTAAAGTGGATCTAAGCCGGTTTTCCTCGCTGCTAGAAAAGATAAACTACTGAGTTCACTAAGGAAGGGGAGATGAACTTGAAAAGAGTGGTGGGTATCAGTTTAGGGTCCAGCAAAAGAGATCATTCAGTTAAAGTAGAATTACTGGAAACTGAATGTCAGGTAGAGAGGGTTGGCACTAACGGAGACTTATCTGCCATGATTTCCTTTATAAAAGCAAACGACGGGAAAGTAGATGCTTTTGGATTAGGAGGTATGGACCGTTATATATATGCGGTAGACAAACGTTATGAGCTGAGAGATGCTAAAAAAGTAGTCAGGGCTGCCACCAAAACTCCCATAGTAGATGGCTCCGGGTTAAAAAACACCCTGGAACGGAAAGTGATAAAAAAAGTGGCTGAGCAGTCCGATCTTTTTAAGGATCGCCCCCGGGTTTTACTCATGTCAGCCATGGACCGCTTAGGTATGGCTGAATCTTTGGAGGAGGAAGGCTGCCAAATGGTGTACGGGGATATTTTGTTTACTCTGGGGGTTCCCCTTCCTGTTTATTCCTTGAAGATGCTGGCTAAAATAGCTCGAGTAGCGGCTCCTCTAGTTAGTTTGCTCCCCTTTAGCCTTCTTTACCCTACTGGAGATAAGCAGGAAACAAGTAAACCAAAATTCTCCAGATATTTTCACGAAGCGGACATCGTGGCTGGGGATTTTCATTTTATTAAACGGTATATGCCTCTAGAATTGCCTGGGAAAACTATTATCACCAATACGGTTACTTCCGATGACCTGCAGTTTCTGCGGGAGCGGAAAGTAAAGAAGCTTATCACTACTACTCCGGAATTGCAGGGCCGTTCTTTTGGCACTAATATATTGGAAGCCCTCCTTATCTGTTTGGCTGGTAGTGATCGGGAATTAACTATTGATGAATACAACCAATTGTTGGATGATCTGGAGATACAACCGTGGATGGTGGATTTTGAATGAAGGTGGATTTTTACTTAAGTTAAAAGGTGGATTTTTACTTAAGTTAAGTGGAAAAGGATTTTGAAGGGACCCAGTGGTGAATCACTGCACGACTTTATTCCCTTAGTAGACCAAGGGGCAAGGGCTGAGTCGTGCACTTGCTTTGGAGTTGATTCGGAACTATAGCCATAGCGACCTGATAGAGAATTGATAGACTGGGTATTTACGAAAAATTTCCTTTTGACAAGTTTTTAGGAACAGGGAGGGTTTCATACATGAGTGATGATAAGTTTGCTTTTATTATACATCCGGTTTCTTTGGAAGATATTTTCCGGAAATTTAATTTCATGAGGCGTTGGCCCCGTCCTCTAGTGGAGAAAATTGTTAAGGCTTTACCTCCCATGAAAGTATCAGAGATTACAGGAGTGAGCTCACCTTACGCGGAGACCAGCGGTTACTTTGTTTCGGTAAGTTTAACCTCGGAGCAGATGGTTTCTTTGCCGGAAAACTATGTTATGAACAAGATTATCAAAGCGGGGAGGCTGGCGGAAAAGCTAGGAGTGAAAATAGTAGGGTTAGGTGCCATGACTTCGGTGGTGGGAGATGCCGGGTTGACTATCGCCCAAAATTTAAATATACCGGTTACCACTGGCAATACTTTTACTATAGCCACTGCTTTGGAGGGCGCTGAAAAGGCGGGAGAGCAAATGGGCATAGATCTGGCTAAAGCGGAGTGTGCGGTGTTGGGAGCTACTGGAGCTATTGGGAGAGCCTGTGCTGATATTATGGCGCAACGGGCTCCCGGTAAGCTTACCCTAATTGCTCGGGATCAGGAGAAAATTGAAGGCGTAGCCGACCAAATTAACCGCCAATATAAAGTTTCAGTGGAAGCTACCACGGACATAAAAAAGTCTCTTCCCTTGGCGGATGTGGTGATAGCGGTGAGCGGTTCTGAAGATGCTTTGGTGGAAGCAGAAGACTTGAAAAGGGGAGCGGTGGTATGCGACGTGGCTCGCCCCCGGGATGTTTCGGCAAAAGTAGCTCAACAGAGGGACGACGTTTTGGTGATTGAAGGAGGAGTAGTAGAAGTCCCGGGGGAGGTTAATTTTAATTTTAATTTTGGCTTTCCTCCTAAAACTGCCTATGCTTGCATGGCAGAAACTATGATACTGGCTATGGAAAGAAAATGGGAAAGCTTTACCTTGGGGCGGGAGATTGATATTGGGAAAGTGAACACTATAATGGAATTGGCCCGGAAGCATGGCTTTAGGTTGGCAGGGTTCAGGAGTTTTGAGCGGGCTCTTACTGATGAAGAGATAGAAAGAATAAAAAAGACGGCAGGGAAATAGGGAGCCAAGCTTCTTTCAGGGTATGGAAGAAAGATGGAAATTGGCGGAAGCTACAAATTGGCGGAAGCTGCGTTGACATATGTTAGGTAGTAATTTATAATGATGCTCAAACTAATTATGGGGGTAGCGTGTTAGTCGGATATCAGGAGTGCAGGGGGTGTCAAGTTTATTCTTGGCACTATTATATTTTTTAATATCTCCCAGGTTAACATGCCGGCAATGGCTGCTTGGAAGGTTTATGGGAAGTTCAAGGGTTAGCCTTTCTAGAGGAGGTAAATTTACTATTGGAGGAAGGTTCAATATGTCTAACCAAGAAGAAGTAATTTTGACTCCCGGGGGACTAGAGAAACTGGAAAATGAGTTGGAACACCTGAGATCGGTAAGGCGAAAAGAAGTGGCAGCCAGAATCAAGAATGCCATTTCTTTTGGTGACATCAGCGAAAACTCAGAGTACGAAGACGCCAAGAATGAACAGGCTTTTGTGGAAGGACGCATCGCTACCCTGGAAAAGATGCTTCGCAATGCCAAAATTCTTGACAAGGAAGAGATGGGGAACAACCAGGAAGTGGCTATTGGTTCTACCGTAATTCTTAAAGACCTGGAACTGGATGAAGATCTGGAATATACTATAGTAGGAACAGCAGAAGCGGATCCTTCTAATCATATGATTTCTAATGAATCCCCGGTAGGGCAAGCTATTTTAGGACAAAAGAAAGGCGCTGTAGTGGAAGTTAAAGTTCCTGCAGGAAATGTGAAGTACCAGGTAAAAAAGATAAAGTAAACAAATCACGGAGGCGGAAAAGATGAGTCAAAGCGATGATCAGGTACAATCTAGACAAGAAAAGTTGAATGAATGGTACCAGAGGGGGTATCAACCGTACGCCGATAAATTTGAAGCTGAACATAAAAGCAAAGACATTTTAGAGGGGTTTGAGCAGCTGGAGGGGCAAAAAGTTTCCCTGGCCGGAAGAATCATCAGCAAGAGGGAGCATGGCAAAGCTACCTTTGCCCATTTGCAAGATGGAGAGGGCACTATACAAATATACCTCAATGTGGACGGCGTAGGAGCGGAAAGATACGAACTCTTTGGCTTAACGGACTTGGGGGATTTTATTGGAGTGGAGGGCACAGTATTTCGTACCCGTCGAGGAGAGACCACTGTAGCCTTACAAACTTTCTTTATGCTGACCAAAGCTCTTAGGCCTTTGCCGGAGAAATGGCACGGATTAAAGGATGTGGAACTACGCTATCGTCAGCGTTACCTTGATTTATTGGTGAATTCTCAAGTTAGGGAAACTTTTGTGCTGCGGAGCAAGATTATCCAAGGACTGCGGGATTTGCTCAATGAAAGAGGCTTTTTAGAAGTAGAAACCCCCATGATGTCTAATATAGCTGGAGGGGCTAGCGCCAGGCCTTTTAAAACTTATCACAATGCTCTGGGCATGGAACTGTACTTGCGTATTGCCACCGAGCTTTATTTAAAAAGACTGATGGTGGGTGGCATGGAAAAGGTTTACGAACTGGGTAAAGTTTTCAGGAATGAAGGAATTTCTACTTTACACAATCCCGAGTTTGCTTCTTTAGAAGTGTACCAGGCATATACGGATTACCATGACATGATGGAGTTGACGGAGAATTTGTTAGCGGAATTATGTCGTAGGGTTTTGGGGACCACCAAAATAACCTGGGAAGGACAGGAAGCTGATCTGGCACCTCCTTGGCCTCGGGTTACCATGCTGGAAATAGTAAAGGAACATACGGGATGGGATTTTAATGTTCTAGCCGGGGATGAAGATGCCAGGAAGGCGGCTTACAATTTAGGGGTAGAAGTCGATTCTAAGGCTTCGTGGGGAGAAGCCCTTATGGAAGTTTTTGAAAATATCTGTGAAGAGCGTTTACTGCAGCCAGTTTTTGTGAAGGATTACCCGGTGGAAGTATCCCCCTTAGCGAAGACTTCCTGGGAAGATCCCCGCTTTACTGACCGATTTGAAGCTTTTATTTTTGGAAAAGAGATAGCCAATGCTTTTACCGAACTGAACGACCCCATAGATCAGCGGAAAAGGTTTGAAGCCCAGGTCCAAAAGCGGGAGCGGGGAGACCAGGAAGCCCATATGATGGACGAAGACTTTTTAACCGCTTTGGAGCACGGGATGCCTCCTGCCGGTGGCTTGGGGATAGGAGTAGATCGGTTGATAATGCTAATGGTAGGGGCTTCCTCCATTAGGGAAGTAATTCTATTTCCTACTCTCCGCTCCAGAGACGATTAAAATATTATTCGTCAATTTTATTTCGGTTTTCCCAGAAAAGATTATTGACAACAGGTAGGCACCATGCTAATATATTAAGGCACCTTGGTTAGGGATAGCCACCAAGGTTTCAATCTTGCTCTTTGAAAATTGAACAGGGTAGGTTTAGATGAGGGGCTCAAGGAA
>CAZXDQ010000063.1:0-8651 GCA_964639405.1 uncultured Syntrophomonadaceae bacterium
CTCAATCACAAGGATAAGAAAAGGATAAAAAATTGAGACCTCCTTGGGGAGAGGCAAAAAAGAAATGACTTCCTGCCTTACCGTAGATCATTACCAGAAGTACTCCTGAGTTGGGAGGACCTCTTGTGGCCATAAAGGCCTTCTTTCTCCGCCAGCTGGGAACAAATAGGGGCCAGGCTTGCCGCTCCCTGAGCATCTACCTTCTGGTAGGAAAGGATTTTTAGAAAGCTGCCCGGCCATAGACCGTTGGCGTAACGGGCTCCTCCGCCGGTCGGAAGGATATGATTAGTGCCGGTGCAGTAATCTCCAAAGGCTATGGGAGAATTCTCCCCGATAAACAGGGAGCCGTAGTTTCGCGCCGACTCAATCAAGCTTTCCGGGGTTTCCACCATCAAGTGCAGGTGTTCTGGAGCCCTTTCATTAGCTAAATCTACTGCCTGGTTTAAGTTATTGCACACTATCACTTCTCCATGCTCTCTCCAGCTTTCCTGGGCTACCTCCGCTGTTTCCAGGTTCTCCATTTCCTGGTACAACTTTTCTATCACGTCTTGAGCCCACTGTTCGTCGGTAGCCACCAGAACAGCCACGGCATCGGGATCGTGTTCACACCTGGCCAGCAAATCTACTGCGGCTTTTTCTACATCCGCAGATTCATCCGCAATAATAACAGCTTCACTAGGTCCTGCCAGCAAATCGATACCTACCTCTCCTACTAACTGCCGCTTGGCTTCCACTACGAATCTATTTCCCGGACCTACTACCTTATCGGCAGGGGCTACACTTTCTGTGCCGTAAGCGTAGGCAGCTATCCCTTGAGCTCCACCCATCACGTAGACTTCATCGACTCCCGCCATGTCCATAGCAACCAGCACCAGGGGATGAATGGTGCCGTGTTCATGCGAGGGAGGAGCGCAAGCCATTACCTGTTCTACCCCGGCTACTTTAGCCGGTATTATGGACATCAGGGCGGAAGAAGGCAGGGGGTATCTTCCCGCGGGAACATAGCATCCTACCCGGTTTAACGGAACCAAGCGATGACCTAACACTACTCCCTCGCCCATTTTCACCTCCATAGGCTGTAAAGAAGCTAACTGTTTACAGGCAAACTCGTCTATGCGTTCAGCTGCTTTCCTCACCGCTTCCAGGGTCTCTTCTTCCACCTGGTAGTAGGCCCTCTTAATTTCTTCTTCCTTCACTTTCAACTCCCGGGGCTTAATTCCATCGAACTTTTCTGTGAGTTCCTTAATGGCTTTGTCTCCTTCATTCTGCACCATTCCCAGGATTTCTTTAACCCCTTCTTCTACCGAAATAGAAGTGGAAACAGAATTTTCTGCTTCTTTAGAAGGCTCCTTAATCCATTTCACCAGCCTTTTACCCCCTTTATACAAGGTAGAACCTTCCAGAACTACCTCTTTACTTGATTGCCAAAAGATACTCCACCAGGTTTTTGCCAGCAGTAAAAACAAAACCCGGTTTAGCCCGATATCCGGTACATTTTCTAGTTCGCTAAAAAGATCAACATCCCTGCCTTCCTAAGGCAAAGGAGAGCTTACGTTTGCCTTAGTTGCCCCGCTAACAGCCTGGTTAAGAATTTTTGAATATTAAACAAAAAGGATTTGAGCAGTAATTGTAGAAACCTAAATTAAACAATAAATCTCTTTTAAAGGAAACTGACGGGAACTTGATATATGAAAGACAAGGTGCTCATAATCTACACCCCGCGTCCGGGAACCCTGTATCTCCACCGGCGCCTAAGTCACCTGAGCAGGGAATTCCAAAGAAACGGCGTAGAAACAGTAAGGGTATCTGTTGCTCAATTCATCCATGAAAAATTAACCGATAAAAAAAAGCTTGAACTACAAGAGTATCTTTCCCTGGTGGTCGCGGGAGGCGATGGAAGCGTAAACGCGGTGGTAGAAAAGTTGCTGCAGCATTACCCAGAAACCTTCCCTCCCCTGGCAGTGGTTCCCTGGGGAACTTCCAACGATGTAGCCCGTCAACTCAACAGCTCCAAAGTGACGGCTGCCAAGCTTCTGGCTAACCTGAATAGGGGGAATGTCTTTAACCTGGACGTGGGCGAAGTCAATGGCCGCTGCTTTATCAACGTAGCAGCAGGAGGCATGTTTACCGATGTTGCCCATCGAACCAGCGAGGCAGCCAAAAGGGTATTGGGCAGGGGCGCTTACTACCTTTACGGGGTGAGTAAAATTTTTTCCTATCGCCCTTTCCCCTTGAAAGTACAGCTGGATGAAGGTTCACTTGCTTTTGAAGAAGAGGTTTTCCTCTTTCTGGTTTTAAACGGCAGCAAAGTAGGAGGTTTATTCTGGCTGGCTCCGGAAGCTTCCTTCCAGGACGGCCAACTTCACCTGATAGTTTTCACAAAGAGGCTGCCCTGGTTTCAGGGAGGGAAAATCCTTCTGCGGGCACTTCGAGGTAAGTCCTTAAACTATCCGGGCACTGCCTATTATACTGCCCCTCATTTACAGCTAGAGTTTCCCTGCCAACAGGCAGCAGTTATCGACGGAGAGAAAGGACCGCCTCCGCCGTGGGATATAAAAATTTTACCCTCCAGGGTTCCCTTCATCAAGATAAACAGTTAAACTTATGAGTAGACTTTTTTTAAAGTACAGCAAAAACATTCCATGCTTAGAGGAGAGATAAAAATATGGCTGGCAAAACTGCTTTACTAATACCCGCTTATAATGAAGCCACCCGCCTGGGAAAGGTGTTGGAAGTAGTCTGCAATTATCCCCGCCCCCTGCAAATTCTGGTCATTGATGACGGCTCCACCGACGCTACTGCTGCTGAAGCCCAACAGTACCCGGTAGATATTATTTCCTTTCCCCGCAACCGGGGGAAAGGCGCCGCGCTGCAGGCAGGCATCCAGCACCTGGGCAGGGCTCCTTACTGGATCTTTCTGGATGCGGATCTGATCAATTTGGAAAACCGCCACCTGGATGCCCTCTTGGATCCCTTACAGGAAAACCCGGATACCGCCATGAGCGTGGGAATATTTCGAGGCGGGAGGAGCAACACCGATTTAGCCCATCGATTTTTCGGCATTCTCAACGGCCAGCGCGGGCTGTCTGATTTTTTCGTGTCCCACTTGCCCGATCTCTCCTGGAGCCACTTCGGGGTGGAAATTTTCTTAAGCAAGTATGCCGCCTATCAGGGTTACAGAGTGGACTATCCTACCCTGGCAGGACTCACCCATTACACCAAGGAAAGCAAATTTGGGTTCCCCAGGGGATTCGCTTACCGGCTCCAGATGTACCGGGAGTGCATTTATTCCCTCTTCTTCTGGAAGAAATACGTCAATACGGCAGCACCTTCGGTAGAGGAGGAAAGCCATCCTTAAAAGCCACATAGTATCCCCCTTCTACCCCGGTCTTTTCCTCCACCGCCTGGTAAAGAACTTCCGGGAACCACTTTTTCAATTCAGCTTCCAAAAGTGCTTCCCGCTGGGCACACCAAAAAGAAACTGCCCCAGCGGGAAGCAAGCAGTTGCTCATCAACCGCAGGCCTTTTTCTTGATAAAAAAAAGCGTTGGAAGCAAGGCTGAGCCAACTGCTACCGTTGTCGGTATCAACCACTATTAAGTGGTAACCCGAAAAAGCGCCTTTCCGAATTCTTTCCGCTTCTTTTTCCAATAAATGCTTAAAATCTGTGTTCAGCACCCTGGTCCGGGGATCCTTTAGAGCTCCTTCGTTGAAAGAAACCAACCAACGCCGGTTCCAATCGATTACCGCCGGTTCGATTTCCGCCACCAATACCTGCTCTAACTCCGGAAAAGATAGAGCTTGCTGAAGGCTGTAACCCATACCCAGTCCACCCATGAGCACCCTCAACTTCTCTTCTCCTTGTTCCACTAGACGAGAAAGGGGTTCCCGGACAGCCTCCTTTTCGGAATTTCCGTTGTAGGTGGCCATCAGAAAAACCCCGTTATAGATGATCTCGTATTCGGAGCCCCGCCGCTGGAGTTGGAGTTCCCCTTCGGTCCCCGGGGTTCTTTCCACCGGTTCGGCTGAACTTCTCCCTGGCCCCATTGCTTGCCACTCCTTTTTTCCGGCTTACACTCCTTTTTTTCAGCTAATTGGAATATTTCACCATTCAATTTCCCGCACCGAGTTGCCCCGCTCTTCAAGGAAACGATAAAAATCTTCCACTTTTATAGTAAGCGTAGCCGTGTTCACGTTGGGATGAAAATTGATATAGTCTGCCTCCTTCAAATCCCGATCCAAGAGCACTATTACTTCCCGTCGAAGGTCGTTAATTAAACCAAAAGGGGAAACAGCGCCAGGTTCTAAACCCAAATATTCCTGCACCCTTTGAGGGGAAGCCAAAGCCAATTTTTTCTCCTCTAATTGCCGCGCCAGGGATTTCAAATCAGCCTTTTTAGTATTCTCCATGACCAACAGGTAGCAACGCCCTCCCCCTTTATTCTTTAACAATAAATTTTTACAGTGAGCGCCCTCTATATGAGCGCAGTGCTGCTGTGCCTCTTCCACGGTATAAACAGCAGGATGGGGGTGGCGGGTGTACTTTATGCCCAAACTGTCCAAATACGCATATAGCCGCTCTTCCGAGGAACCACCAGCAGAGCTCATTTTTTCCCTCCAAATTTGCAGCCTATCTTCAGATTTTGCATCCTACATTACGGGTATATTACCTTCCATATACTGCTTCCTACAGCTGCTTCGCTGGAGTTTCCCTGAACTGGTTTTAGGCACTGTTCCCGGCGGAACCAGGGCAATGTCCCGGGGAGGTACCCCGCACACTTCCACTACCATTTTTCGAATTTCCTGGCGAAGTTCTTGGGGGGAAGCTTCCGGTCGGCATTCTGCCACTACCCCTAAAGTTTCTTTGCCCCGGCTGCCTTCCAGTCCAAAAGCTATTACGTTTCCAGGGCGCACCCCTTCTACCGTCCCTACAGCCCTCTCAATGTCTTCGGGGAAGATGTTGCGGCCGGATACAATAATTAGATCCTTGATGCGCCCACAAATAATTAACTCGGGGTCCTCCCCCCTGGGAGAAGGCACAAAATAGCCCAGGTCCCCAGTGCGGAGCCACCCTTCATGAAACAGGCTCTCGGTAAGGTCAGGGCGTTTGTAATATCCAGGAGCTACCGCCTCGCCGCGGACTTCCAACTCTCCCACTTGTCGCTGGGGCAGGACTTCCCCCGTTTCCGGATCGCAAATCCGCATTTCCAGCCCGGGGACCGGAGGCCCTAACAGGGGGAGGCGGCGGGCATCATCGGCATCAGGCTCTACCGGCCGGGCCACTCCTTCTTCTTCCAGGGCAGTCCGATTCACTAAATCACAGGCCAGCCCCCTCATAAGAGGAGAAAAGGTCCCACCCAGAGTCACTTCCGCTATGCCAAAGGCACAGAAAACTGCCTCCGGAGGGAAGTTGAAAGGGGTCGCCGCTTCCACGAATTTATCCACCGCCTCGGGATCAATGGGCTCCGCCCCGTTAAGGGCGATACGCATAGAAGATAAATCCAGCTCTTCCCCGCTGTCCTTAAGCCGGCGCAGAGCCCGGGTCGCCAGCACATAAGAAAAATTGGGCCCCGCGGTGGCCGTCCCCCGGTAACGGCTCAGCCAGTGTATCCAATCGGCAGGCCGGGAAAGAAAATCCTGGGGAGAAGCCAACACCAGGGAACAACCGGTAGTCATAGGCACCGTAAGGAATCCTATTAAACCCATGTCATGGTACAGGGGGAGCCAAGAAACAAAGACATCATCGGTTACTACCTCCGCCGCTTCCACCATTCCGTCAAGGTTGGCACCGGCTCGGTGATGCAGGATTTCCACTCCCTTAGGCTCGGCAGTAGATCCGGAAGTAAACTGGAGTACCGCCCGCCGGTGCAGATCTTCGGAAACTTCCTGGTAATCCTGGGGGTAAGGGCCCTGGGGACCCGGTTGAAGATCATCTAAAATAACCACCGGTGGATCCTGAGGATCAGGCTGGTAATAAGCTGCCAGATCGTTATCCAGCAAAAGCATTTTGGCGTCCCCATGGTGCAGCAGAGATCTGGTCTGGGTCATGAACTGCTCTATGGAATGGAAACGCATGGGAATGGGCAAAATAGTAACACAACCCCCAGCCAACCATACCGCCTGGATTGCAGTAACCAGGGGCCGGGTAGTAGGACCCAAAAGATGGACGTGATCTCCAGGGGCAATCCCCCGCCGCTGCAATTCGGCAGCCATGGCTTTGGCATCCTCATGGAGCTGATACCAGGACACCTCCAGCGGTTCTTCCCCCTTGGCAGCGGATCCTACAAAGGTAATGCTGTTAGTTCCCTGGGCTGCCCTCCGGATTCTGGTAAGCAGCCCTTCTGCCAGAGGGGCTCCCTCGGGTTTTATACTACGGAAAAAAGTTTTCTCTTGAGTCATAATCTTCCTCCTCGCAGAAAAATTATCGATACCAACGATTGGATTTATTCAGGTAAGTTGGTACAACCACTTCAAGATACTATAAAAGACTCGGGGATAACTACGCAGGCGGTGCCCCAAACGGGGAAAAGTAACCAGTTTTTTGGGAATTCCCGCCTTCTCGTAAAGTTTTTGCGCATGTTGCCAGGGCACCATATCATCTTCTTGCCCCTGAAGGAATAGTACGGGACGAGGAGACAGAAGATGGATCTTTTCTTCCGGTCGGACACTGAGAAAATCTTTCTGCCACTGCTCCGGGTCAGAGGGATAATGTGCCTCCCGGAAGAAACCCACATTTTTCATCCAGGCCAACACTCCATCCAAAGTTAGAGCCTCAAAAAAGAAGTTAAAGTGAGCAGGGCAGGCGCCCAATGCTGCAGCCTTAACCCGGGAATCGACGGCAGCAGCCTCCACCGCCACGGCAGCGCCAGCGCTAAATCCTACCAGCACTAAGCCCGGGCAGGAGGGATCCACCTTCCGGGTATAACCGTCTATAACTTCCTGCAAATCCCCGGCCCACTCTTTTAAATTGAGGTTGCCTCCACTTTCCCCGGTGCCACGAAAGTTAAACAGAACGGTGGGATAACCGTGGCGGGCAAAAAAACGCCCCCAGAACACGTAACCTTTTTTACGCTGACTAGAAATGGTCTCTCCGGCAGGAATACCGTGACAAAACAGGAGGGAAGGGAGATGATAGTTCCGTGGTTGGGGAAAAAAAGCTTCCCCTCTAATAGGCACCGACTTATTTTCTACCTGAAAGTACTGATGAGTATAAAAATCATGACTCTGCAACAACCTAAAAACCCCATCCTTTACTGAAAAATGTTTCCAGCCTAAAGTTCCTAACCTCAAGGTTGCCTAAATCACCTAACCAACAAAACTGTTGCCGTTACCCCCAAAAGCCCGGCAAACGGGATACTATCAAGATGGCCGCAGTTCTTCCCAAAATCAACCCTAATAGTAACCCCACCCACTCGTTTTCTAACAGGTGGACAAACAGCAGAATCACGCCCGCCCAGATCACTATAAAAAGAAGGGCGTGGATCCAGTCAGCCATAACCACCATTCCTCATGATTCTAATTCACCTCTAACCTCCAAGTATCCTTGCTCCAAGGGAAAAACTCTTTTCCAATAATATCACATTATAATTGTACCAACAATTCTTTTTTCTCCATACCTTGTATCGGTTTTCTTTTCGTGTTACTATATTACTAATTACTCATATAATCATAAGTAAAGAGGAGGAACGGTATGGACAACCACCCCTATTCGTTTCATGCCGACATCCTTAAGGCTTTAGCCCATCCCACCAGGTTGCAAATCCTGGAACTATTGAAGGAGGGCGAAAAATGCGTCTGCGAAATAGTACCCCAACTTCAAATGGAACAATCCAACGTATCGCGGCATCTGAACGTATTGAAAAAGGAGGGCTTAGTTAACAGCCGCAAGGAAGGACTCAAGGTCTTCTATCAGGTCAGTGATGTCCGGGTTTTCCAAATTATGGAGACCTGCTCAGGGCTGCTAAAAGACATGTGGGAAAGCAAACGTCGTTTACTGGCTTAAGTTTTTTGCTCCATTAACTGCAATCAGCAGCCAGCAGATACTAAAACTTTACTACTAAATCGTTGCTAACATATTTTTACTGTTCCTTACTGCCTAATCTTTACTATTAGGAGGGATCTTAATGGAAATTAAAATTTTGGGACCGGGTTGTAAAAACTGCGAAAAACTAGCGCAAGAAGTAAAAAACTGCCTGGCAGAAATGAATTTGGAAGCTGCAGTAGAAAAAGTGGAAAACACTGACGATATAATGGAGTATGACGTCTTTATGACTCCCGGGCTGGTAATTAACCAGCGAGTGAAATCTTCCGGAAGAGTTCCCCGGAAAGAGGAAATCCAGCAGTGGATCCAGGAAGAAAAATAACCGGCTAAGGACAATAACCATATTTGCTCCCATGGAATTACCAATAAAGTTACCAATGGAGTGACCAAACATGAAAGATCTGCAAAAACTTGCCTTGCTGGCAGCAATTTTTTTGGCGGCCTACTTGGTCCCCTTTGATCATCCCAGGGTAGAAGCTTCTCTAGTAGAAGCTTTTCTCATGCTCCAGGAATACGCCCGGGAACACGTCCTGCACTGCCTGATACCCGCTTTTTTTATCGCTGGGGCCATTGCTAACTTTTTATCCCAGGGCGCGGTCATCAAGTACTTT
>CAZXDQ010000064.1:0-8596 GCA_964639405.1 uncultured Syntrophomonadaceae bacterium
TCGTTGACAGTCACTCTGCCATTAGCAACCTGACCATCTTCGCTTTTTAACGGCCTGAGCAGTGACTTATTTTTTAGGTTTCTTGGTGCCATATTTAGAGCGAGACTGGGCACGATTCTCTACCCCTGCGGCATCCAAAGCCCCTCTAACTACGTGAAACCTTACACCGGGAAGGTCTTTGACCCTACCTCCTCTTACCAGCACTACTGAGTGCTCCTGCAAATTATGTCCAATGCCCGGTATATAGGCAGTTACTTCCACCCCGTTGGTCAAGCGGACCCTGGCTATTTTCCGAAGGGCGGAATTGGGTTTCTTGGGGGTGGTGGTGGATACTCGCAAACACACTCCTCTCCTCTGAGGAGATTGACCCAGCGCCCGGGAGGACGATTTATAAGTTATTTGTTCCCGGCCTTTTCTAACTAACTGATTTAATGTAGGCAATTATTTCCCTCCTCTCCCTTTAGCGCTATTACTATTCTTCAATAACTGCAGCCGAGGCTGCCCCAACTTTGATACCACACTTTTGGCCTAACTCTTGCATGGAGCTTATATAATACCAGTCGATACTATTTTCTTTGCACCTCTGAATAATGGGATCTACCACTTTGGATTCAGCGTCCTCAGCTATATAAACTTTTCTCGCTTCACCGTTTTCTACCGCCCGATAAGTTTGCTTACTGCCCACAACCTTCCTCCGCGCTTTTTTCAGGGCTTCTGCCTCCATAAGCATTTACCTCCGGGACTTCGCTTCAGTAATGCACACTCGAGTATTTTACCATTCCTTTAAAAGAGTGTCAATTTAATTTTCACTGGAAGTAGTAGGCATGGCTTCTCCACCAGCTTCATCCTCTATTGCCGGCGCTTCTGCCTCTGAGCTTACTTCTACCGGTGCTCCTTCAGGAGCAACCTTTATATTTCGGTAGCGTGACATGCCCGTTCCAGCAGGAATTAATTTGCCGATGATCACGTTTTCCTTGAGGCCCAACAGTGGATCTTCTTTGCTCTTGATAGAGGCTTCAGTGAGCACTCGGGTAGTTTCCTGGAAGGAAGCCGCAGACAGGAAAGAGTCTGTAGCCAAAGATGCTTTAGTAATACCCAGCAACAATGGCCTGGCCAGAGAGGGTTTCCCTCCCTCCTCCATGACTTTTTCGTTAGCTTCTTCAAAATTGAAGCTGTCTATTACTTCTCCTGGCAGGAACTCGGTGTCCCCAGATTCCTCAATACGCACTTTTTTCAGCATCTGCCTAATAATAATTTCAATATGTTTATCGTTAATATCCACCCCTTGCAGGTGGTAAACTCTTTGCACTTCTTGCAGAAGATAAAGCTGAACCCCACGGACTCCTTTTACCTTCAACAATTCGTGGGGGTTAATTGAACCTTCGGTAATCTCATCTCCCGCCTCTATTATCTGGCCTTCCTCCACTTTTAAACGGGCACCGTAGGGGACCTGGTAGGTGCGCACCTCTTCGTGCTCTGAAGTAATACGCACTTCCCGCTTGTAGCGGGTTTCGAAAATCTCCACGGTACCGGTGATTTCACTGATCAGAGACTGCCCTTTAGGTTTGCGGGCCTCAAAAAGCTCCTCCACCCGGGGAAGTCCTTGAGTGATATCGTCACCCGCTACTCCTCCGGTATGGAAAGTGCGCATGGTAAGCTGAGTTCCCGGTTCACCTATAGATTGGGCAGCTATTATCCCTACAGCTTCTCCCACATTGACCACTCTGCCAGTAGCCAAATTCCTTCCATAACACTTTACACAAACTCCATGGCGGGTTTTGCAAGTAAGGGCGGAGCGGAATCTGAACTCATTGATGCCTAGTTGAATAAGGTAATCCAGGGTATCCTCATCTAGAATTTCCCCTTCAGAAACCAAAACTTCACCGGTTTCGGGGTGGTAAATATTTTCCAGAGTAAACCTGCCCGCTACCCGATGAAGACCTTCTTTTAGCTCCATGTGCTCTCCTAAATACTCAGATAGGGTGACGCCCTGGGTAGTTCCGCAGTCTTCCTCCCGCACTATCACATCCTGAGAAACATCGACCAGGCGGCGGGTAAGATAACCAGAATCTGCAGTTTTGAGAGCCGTGTCAGCCAATCCTTTGCGGGCTCCGTGAGTAGAAATAAAGTATTCCAAAACGGTAAGTCCTTCCCGGAAATTGGCTTTAATGGGAAGATCAATAATCCGCCCAGTGGGATCAGCCATTAAGCCGCGCATTCCTCCCAGTTGTGCTATCTGAGATTCGTTACCCCGAGCTCCAGAAGCAGCCATCATATAAATAGGGTTGTCGTCTTCCAAATTCTGCATAAGGCTTTCAGTAACCTGGTCTTTAGTATCGCCCCATACTTCTATAACCCGGTCATAACGTTCTTTCTCCGTAATAAGCCCCCGGTCAAACTGAGCCTGAATTTTTTCTACCTCTTCTTCCGCTTGGCCCATTAATTCTGACTTTTCTTCGGGTACTGCAATATCCTCAATAGACATAGTAACTCCGGCTCTAGTGGCATAATGGTACCCTTCTTTCTTGATGCGATCCAGAATCTGGGAAGTATAAGTGTTGCCGTACTTGCGGTGGCATAGGGAAATTGCCTCCCCTAAAAATCCTTTCTGGACAGGAGGATTTAAGCTGGTCTCATCCAAAATCTCCTGGGGACCGGCAGTTAAGTTCTCCCGCAAGGTGCCCTCGGGCAAAAACTCGGAAAAATCCGGGTTATTAATATACGGAAAGTCTGAGGGGAATATCTGGTTGAAAATAACCTTGCCGGGAGTAGTTAATATATATCCGCTGCGGGAGCGCAGGTTCTCTTTAGCCGAACCCTGGCAGCTTAAAAAGACCCGAGCATGAATATCTAACAATCCCTGATCATAAGCCATTATCACTTCATCGGGATCGGCGTAAACTTTCCCTTCTCCCCTAGCCCCGCGTTTTTCCATAGTAAGGTAGTAAACTCCCAGCACCATGTCTTGGGTAGGAGTAGTCACCGGTTGACCGTCCTTGGGGTCCAGGATGTTTTGGGTAGAAAGCATTAATACCCTGGCTTCTGCCTGAGCTTCAGCGGAAAGAGGAACGTGTACCGCCATTTGATCCCCGTCAAAATCTGCGTTGTAAGCAGGGCAAACCAGGGGATGTATCTGAATAGCCCGCCCTTCTACCAGCACTGGCTCAAAAGCTTGAATCCCCAAGCGGTGCAGAGTGGGAGCACGGTTAAGCAGCACCGGATGCTCCTTAATCACTTCTTCCAACACATCCCAAACTTCTGGTTTTACCTTTTCCACCATCCGTTTAGCACTCTTGATGTTGTGGGCCAGGTTCTCGTTAACCAATTTCTTCATAACAAAAGGCTTAAACAGCTCCAGCGCCATCTCCTTGGGCAGCCCGCACTGATACATCTTCAGCTCGGGACCCACCACTATTACAGAACGACCGGAGTAATCCACTCTCTTTCCCAAGAGGTTCTGCCTGAATCTCCCCTGTTTTCCTTTTAACATGTCGCTTAAAGATTTAAGGGGGCGATTTCCGGGTCCGGTAACTGGCCGTCCCCTCCGTCCGTTATCTATAAGGGCATCCACTGCTTCCTGAAGCATGCGCTTCTCATTACGCACAATAATATCAGGAGCTCCCAGGTCCAAGAGCCTCTTTAAGCGGTTATTTCGGTTGATTACCCTTCGGTAGAGATCGTTCAAATCGGAAGTGGCAAACCTTCCCCCGTCTAGCTGAACCATGGGGCGTAAGTCAGGAGGGATAACCGGAATCACATCCAGGATCATCCAGCTAGCTTGATTCCCCGACTTTCGGAATGATTCCACCACTTCCAGCCGGCGTACCGTCCGCACTTTTTTCTGCCCCGTAAAAGTTTTCAACTCTTCCCGAAGCTCTCGGGCCAGTTCTTCCAAATCAATTTCGTCCAACAACTTCTTGATGGCCTCTGCTCCCATTTCAGCTTTAAAGCCTTTGCCCACCTTAAACAGAGCATCGTATTTCTCCCTGTATTCCCGGTATTCCGTCTCCGTCAACAATTGCTGCTTGCTTAAATAAGTTTCGCCGGGATCAATTACCACATAAGAGGCAAAATACAGCACTTTTTCTAGAGCCCGGGGAGACATATCCAAAAGCAGTCCCATGCGGCTGGGTATTCCTTTAAAATACCATATATGAGACACGGGAGCGGCTAGTTCAATGTGCCCCATCCTTTCCCTTCGAACCTTGGCTCGGGTAACCTCTACCCCACACCGATCGCATACTATGCCTCGGTAACGGACTCGTTTATATTTGCCACAGTGACACTCCCAGTCCTTTACAGGGCCAAAAATCTTCTCGCAGAAAAGGCCTTCCCTTTCAGGTTTTAAGGTCCGATAATTAATCGTTTCCGGTTTTTTCACTTCTCCTCGAGACCACTCCCTGACCTGCTCTGGAGAAGCCAAACCTATCTTTAGAGTGTCAAAGTTATTCACATCTAACAACCATAACCACTCCCTTTAAAATATTTCCCGGGACCTCCTTGATTTTTTACTATAAGCCGTAAGAGTTATAATCAAAAGAGGTGGCCCCTAAAGAAACTGCGGTAGAACAGCTATCTGTTTAAGCATTAATTTACAATTTACCTATGCATCAGCGTCTTCCCCGTATTTATAAAGATTATCTGCAGGAACCTCTTCTCCAATAAGGCTGTTCATTTCTTCTTTTCCTTCTGGGGAAGAAGAGACGGCTCCTTCTTCTTCCATTGCCTCCTCTTCTCCTGCAGCTGGAGCTTGGGAAGCTTCCTGCTGCTCTCTCACCCTGCGAAGTTCTTCCTCTTCTTCATCAGTTTCGGCCCCTTCCAAATTTATGCCCAGATTATCCCGGTAATCCCCTTCGTCGTCTCCTTCTCTGATTTCCACTTCATCAGCTTCTTCACTCAACACTTTTACATCCAAGCACAAGCTCTGCAGTTCTTTCACCAAAACCTTGAAAGACTCCGGCACCCCCGGTTCTGGAACGTTTTCGCCTTTTACAATAGATTCATAAGTTTTTACCCTGCCCACTACATCATCGGATTTTACCGTAAGAAGCTCTTGTAGGGTATAAGAAGCCCCATAAGCTTCCAGGGCCCAAACTTCCATTTCTCCAAAACGTTGCCCGCCAAACTGGGCTTTCCCGCCTAAAGGCTGTTGAGTGACTAAGGAATAAGGTCCGGTAGAACGAGCATGAATCTTGTCATCCACTAAATGGGCTAATTTAAGCATGTAAACATAACCGGCAGCTACTGGATGATCAAACGGTTCTCCCGTTCTACCATCGTACATAATAGTCTTTCCACTCTTGGGCAAACCCGCTTCTTCCAAGGCGTCAAAGGTATCATGCTCGCTGGCCCCGTCAAAAACAGGAGAAGAAATATGAAGCCCTATAGCCTTGGCTGCCCAACCTAAATGGGCTTCCAAAACTTGTCCGATATTCATTCTAGAAGGAACTCCCAAGGGGTTCAACACTATGTCTACCGGAGTGCCGTCGGGCATAAAGGGCATATCTTCCTGAGGGAGAATGCGAGCAATAACTCCTTTATTTCCATGCCTACCTGCCATCTTGTCCCCTTCCGAAAGTTTACGCTTTTGAGCCACATAAACCCTTACCAGTTGGTTTACTCCGGGAGAAAGTTCGTCCCCATCCTCCCGGTTAAATACTTTCACATCCACAATTATCCCCGATTCGCCGTGGGGCACTCGCAAGGAAGTATCCCTTACTTCCCTAGCTTTTTCTCCAAATATAGCCCGTAAAAGCCTTTCTTCCGCAGTGAGCTCCGTTTCTCCTTTGGGAGTTACTTTCCCTACCAGGATGTCCCCGGCTCTTACTTCCGCCCCCATGCGAATAATACCCCGGGGATCCAGATCTTTCAGAGCATCTTCTCCCACGTTGGGTATCTCCCGGGTAATCTCTTCAGGTCCTAACTTGGTATCCCGGGCTTCTGCTTCGTACTCTTCAATGTGAATAGAGGTAAATACGTCTTCATTGACCAGCCTTTCACTAACCAGGATGGCATCTTCATAATTGTACCCTTCCCAGGGAATAAACGCAGCTAAAATATTCCTGCCTAAGGCCAGTTCTCCTTGCTCAGTGGAAGGCCCATCAGCCAACACCTCTCCTTTTTCTACTCTTTCACCTTTGTTGACCAGGGGGCGCTGATTCATGCAGGTGCCCTGGTTGGAACGTTTAAATTTCTGCAGATCGTAAACATCACAACCACTGGAAGCATATGGCGTATAGGAGGTCTTAAATTCCTCGCCGGTTCTTCCATGAATTAGGTAGTTGTCTCCATTTTCATCTTCGTCCCTTTTTACCACTATCTCGTTAGAGGTGACCCGCACAACTTCACCAGAACTCCGGGCCACCATAATTACCCCTGAATCCCGGGCAGCCTTGTCTTCTATTCCCGTCCCCACTAAAGGAGCCTCCGAGAGAAGAAGAGGAACCGCTTGACGCTGCATATTAGAACCCATCAGGGCCCGATTAGCGTCATCGTTCTCCAAGAAAGGAATCAAAGCGGTAGCCACACTCACTAACTGTTTAGGAGATACGTCCATATAGTCTATTTCTTGAGGATTCCTTATAACCGTCTCGTGCCGGTAACGGCAGATAATCCGATCCTCCACGAAATAGCCGTCTTTATCCAGCAAAGCGTTAGCTTGAGCAATAACGTAATAGTCTTCGTCATCTGCAGTCAAATAAACAATTTCATCCGTAGCCCTGTTGTTTTCTTTGTCAACTTTCCGGTAAGGCGTTTCTATAAAGCCATGCAGGTTTATACGGCTGTAAGTGCTGAGAGAGCCGATCAGCCCAATATTGGGGCCCTCTGGCGTTTCAATAGGACACATCCTTCCATAGTGAGAGTGGTGGACGTCCCGCACTTCAAATCCAGCCCTTTCCCGACTCAATCCTCCTGGACCCAACGCGCTCAACCTTCTCTTATGAGTAAGCTCGGAAAGGGGGTTGGTCTGATCCATGAACTGGGAAAGTTGGCTGCTGCCAAAAAACTCGTTTATAGCTGCTTTCACCGGCCGAATATTAATCAGAGCCTGGGGAGTAATGGCATCCACATCTTGAATAGTCATCCTCTCTCTAACTACTCTTTCCATACGGGACAACCCAATGCGGAATTGATTCTGCAGCAATTCCCCCACGCTTCTCAAACGTCGATTACCCAAATGATCTATGTCATCAATGTTCCCTAGACCATCCATAAGATTTAAAAGGTAGTTCACGGTAGCTTTTATGTCCTGGGAAGTAAGGTTCTTGACATTATCCTCTATCCGCCCGTTGCTCATGACCAGGCAGCTGCCTTCTTTAGAGGTTATCCTGGCCTGAGTAACTCCGGCTTCCTCTAATTTATCTGCCAGCTCCGGTGTTACCACCGTTCCCTGGGAAGCCAGCACTTCTCCCGAAGCGGGATCGGTTATATCTTCAAAAAGTTCTTGGTAAATTAAACGGTGTTTAATGGACAGCTTTTTGTTTATCTTGAACCTTCCTACATAAGCAAAATCGTATCTCTTGGGGTCATAAAAGAGAGATTCAAATAAATTCCGCGCATTTTCTGCATTTAGTGGCTCTCCAGGGCGCAAACGTCGATAGATCTCTAAAAGAGCTGATTCAGTAGAATCAGTATTGTCCTTTTCCAGCAAGTTGGCAATTCGTTTATCGTGATCAAACAGCTTTAATACATCCTCGCTGTCATCGTAACCAATTGCCCTTAAAAGCACCGTAACTGGCAATTTACGGGTCCGATCCACTCTTACGTATATTCCTTCATTGGCATCAGTTTCAAATTCTAGCCAAGCACCCCGATTGGGGATAATAGTAGCATTGAATAAATCCTTCCCGCTGAAGTCCAGTTTCTTGTTAAAATAAGCTCCGGGAGATCTCACCAATTGACTTACGATAACCCTTTCTGCACCGTTGATGACAAAAGTGCCGTTTGCGGTCATCATGGGAAAATCTCCCATAAAAACTTCCTGCTCTTTAACCTCTCCGGAATCTTTATTAATTAGGCGCACTTTTACCCTCAGGGGAACAGCATAGGTATCATCTCGCTCTTTGCATTCCTCTACTGAATACTTTGATTCACCCATATTATAATCTACAAACTCCAAAACCAGGTTTCCGGTAAAATCTTCAATAGGAGAAATGTCATTAAACATTTCTTTAAGGCCGCTTTCCAAAAACCACTGGAAAGAACTTTTCTGCACTTCAATTAAGTTGGGAAGCTTTCGCACTTCCTCTATACGAGCATAAGTGCGCCTTTTCCTCTTTCCGGAGACCACTTCTTTAAAAGCAGACATACAACGGATCACTCCTCATCCCCTGATTTTATTAAGAAACAAAATTATGCCCAAAAGAAATAATCATCCACTATAATATAGTGTTTACTTTTGGGCATGGAGAATAATCACCAGCATCAAGTTTAAGAAAAATAAATGCCATATGGTGAATTTAGCTGAAGAAATATTTTGAGCACCTCGATCTGTTTTTCCTCGGAGCAGTTAAAAACAGTACCCCTTTTATATCACTAAGCATTAAAACATGTTATCACAATACTATATAAATGTCAATAAAAAGCGACAAGAATC
>CAZXDQ010000065.1:0-8385 GCA_964639405.1 uncultured Syntrophomonadaceae bacterium
TGGATTAGGTGCGGCAGATGGGGTGGCACGAGAAAGCGTGGCTCGGGGTAAATTACCTGAAATACTGTGAGGTGGCGGCAGCCAGCGGCGACCGGCAGGCGGAGCAGTTGGGGCAGGGTCTGCGGGAGGTGTTGAGGGGGAGCAGGGACCGGTTGACCCTGGAATGCGTATCCCCTTCCGGGAAGAACCCCCGCTGGTTTAGTGTGGAAATAAGCGCCTTCCAAATTGAAGCTTCCCGCCGGGGGGCGGTGATGTCCTGCACCGAAATCACCGAACGGAAAAGGGCGGAGGCTTCTCTCCACGACCAGGTGGAGTTTGAAAAGATGGTGTCGGAAATCTCCTCTTTTTTCGTCAAGCTCTCCCCGGGGCAGGTGGATCGGGGTATCGAATACGCCCTCCAGCTTATCGGGAAACATTTTAAGCTGGACCGGGGTTACGTGTATCAGTTTACCGGGGAAGGTTACCGGGCGAAGGTGACCCACCAGTGGAGCCGGGAAGGGGTGGAATCCCAAAAGGATAGGCTCCAGGAGGTGGATTTAAAAGGCTACCCCTGGTACCTGGAACGCCTTTACCGCCAGGGGGTGTTGTACGTTTCCGAGGTGGCAAAGCTGCCTCCGGAGGCGGCAGCGGAAAAAGAAGAACTGCAGACCCAGGGCGTTTGCTCTTTGCTGGATATTCCCTTGAAAAAGAGCGGAAGAATTTTTGGCTTTATGGGCTTTGACACCGTCCGTAAAAAGGAAGCATGGGACGAGAAGCAGATAATATTGCTGAAAGTGGTGGTGGAGCTGATAGCCAGCGCCCTGTCCAGGAATCAGGCAGAAGAGAAGATTCGTCAGCTTAGTTTTTACGACAGCCTCACCGGTTTGTACAACCGCCATTTTCTGGAGGAAGAAGCTTACCGCATGGATACCGAACGGCAGTTCCCTTTGAGCGTTATCATGGCTGATTTGAATGGCCTCAAGTTGGTGAACGATACTTACGGGCACAGCGTGGGCGACGAGATGCTTGAGCACGTGGCGGAGAAGCTGAAGCAATCCTGCCGGGAAGAGGATGTTATCGCCCGCTGGGGCGGTGACGAATTTGTGATCCTCCTGCCCCAGACCGGGGAGCGGGAAGCTTATGCCGTGTGCAGCCGGATAAACAGCAACTGCAGCCGCCTGTTCGTTAGGGAAGTGCCCGTTTCCCTGGTTATGGGGGTGGCTACCAAAACCAGCGGGGACAAGGACCTGGAGCAGCTCCTCGGCGAAGCAGAAAGAAAGATGTACCAGCACAAGCTGGAAGAGAGCCGCAGTGAAAAGAGCGCGGTATTGAAAGCACTGCTCAAAGCCCTGGAACAAAAAAGTTATGAGACCAAGGAACACACCCGCCGCATGCAGGAGATCGCCGAGAAGATTGGCAGCAGGTTGCAGCTTCCCAAATCGGAGCAGAAGCGGCTTTCTCTCCTCATAACCCTTCACGATATCGGCAAGATAAACCTTCCCGAGGAGCTCCTGACCAAGGAGGCTCCCCTTACTGCAGAAGAATGGAAAAAGGTGAGGGAGCATCCGGAAGCGGGTTACCGCATTGCCCGGGCCACGGAAGAATTTGCCCATGTAGCCGAAGAGATCCTTTCCCACCACGAGCGGTGGGACGGCAAAGGCTACCCCCGGGGGCTGCAGGGCGAGGAGATACCCCTGCTGGCCCGAATCACTGCCATTGCCGATGCTTACGAGGTGATGACCCGCCACCGCCCTTATCAAGAAGCCCTCTCCTGGGAGGAGGTGGCCCGGGAATTCGAGAAAGGCGCCGGGAACCAGTTCGATCCGGAGTTGATAGAGATATTTCTCCAGATTTTAGAAGAAGAGAGGGTTTACCATAGTCCCTGACCAGTCGGCGGAAAACGGTCATGTTCGAAAGTGCGGCTCTGGAAGCCTTTATTTGCCTCCCCGGGAGAAAACCAGGAACCATTACAGCTCCTGGGAAAAGGGGAAGTAAGGAAGTAATCCAGAAAAGAAGTAAGCCAGAAAGGAAGTAAGCCAGAAAGGAAGTAAGCCAGAAAAGAAGTAAGCCAGGGGTGAATCCGGAGAATTGCCGGAAACTTCCTCAGGAATCCTCCAATATCCTCATCCTCAACATCCTCAAAAACCTAAGCGGCAGGCAGCGAGCTCCTGCAGGCAGGTGCTCCTTTTTACTATTTATGCTGCTTCTGCAGGTATTTTTTCCTCGATATCGAACTTTACCTACAGGCTCTCTTGCGAAAATTGAGCAAAAAGCTCCTGCTTTTAGCGGTGGGATCCCGTGAATTTTTCATGTTTGTTCCTTTTTCCTTGAGCTTAATTTTTCATTCTCTTGCTGACGCTGCTGTGAGCGTATTGTTTCACTTATTGGTCCTATGCCTGGGCTTCTATAGAAATGCTGAGGAAGGGAGGAGATCGGTATTTCTGATCAGGGCAAAATACTGCTGGTGGAGGATTCCCCCCTTTTCAGGACTTACCTGAAGGATTTTTTGAACAGCAGGTATCACTTTGAGATAGAGGAGCTGAATTCGGTCCGGGGGCTCTATTACTACTTGTTTTACGAAGGCCTGGATGACGTGCTCCTGATCATCCTGGATGTGTTTCTCCCCGACGGGAACAGCCTGGAATTGATCAGGCGTTTTCGGGAGCAGCACCCCGAGAAAAGGGTGCCCTTTATCGTGGTGAGCGGCTACCTGACCAGGGATCTGGCAGAGGCTGCTCTGCGGGCCGGGGCCCGGGACCTGTTGACCAAGCCCATTAACACTTCCAAGCTGGTGGAGAGGATCGATCAGATCCTTTCCAGCGAGTACAAGCAGGAAAGGCAGCAGGCAATCACCAATCATTACCATCCGGTGCGGCAGGAGATAAAAAGGGCCCAGCGGGGCAATTACTCCCTGAGCCTCCTGCTGACCGGCATATTCCACCAGGAAAGCCTTCAACCCCTGCATAAGATGATAGGGTATCCAGAAGGGCAACAGCTCAGGCAGGTGCTCCTCCCCGAGCTGCAAAAGGTGATGCGGGAAACGGACACCATGGTGAACCTTTCTACCAGTGAAGTCCTTTTTATCCTTCCTTTTTGCGATGAAGAAGGGGCTGGGGTGGTGCAGAATAAAATCAGGCGGGCAGTGAAAAAGATTCTGGGCGAGCAGCTGCCAGCAGAAAAAGTGAGGGGCAGCACCCTGATTGCCGCTACTGCGGTTTACCCTCAGGATGGGGGAGACGCGGACCGACTCATCGCTACCCTGGAGGAGGATTACCGGGAGAGGATTTCCGGTTGGGCGGAACAAAACCAGGAAGAATCAGGCCTGTGGCGGGAAGGAGAAAGGGGTAGTGCGAGCGGGGAAGGTAGGCGCGAAGAAGGGGAAGGAGATCACCCGCCTCCGGGACAGGAAGAAGAAGAGAGGGAAAAGGAAGGCGGAGAGGAGAGGAAGGAAGAAGATGAAGGGGAGGAAGAAGATGAGGGCCCTCCCGGGAGTTCTTCTTAACTGGAGAGGGGAGAAGCTTTGCCCGTTTCCCCGGGATCGGGGAGTGAACTAAGGGAGTAGCAGGGCAAACCGAACGACTAGCGGCTGCCGGATCTGCCTTTACCTATTCTATGTGGCGTGAGGCTGGTGGCGGGCAGTTCTTTTGGCTGGCAGGAAAAGCGCCTGCGCCTGCAGTGGTTCAACTGCGGGCGTTATACATTATTTGCTGAGGAGGAGGGGATATTATTAATACCAAAAGGATAGTGGCAGTGCTGGCGGTGGTCCTGGTGGCAGTGGTCTCTACGGTGTTGGTTTTGGTGATGCCCACGGAGGATGAGGAGAGGGAGCCCAGGAATCAGGAGCGGATACTGGTGGAAGATCTGGGGGGGACCATTGAAGAGGGAGCGGGAGGATTTTACGCTGCCATTACTCCCCGCCGGGTGGAAGAAGTTTTGGAGCAGGCGGAAGAGCAGCCGGGGGTAGAAGGGTTGGTGCTGCGGATCAACAGCCCCGGGGGCTCGGTTGCCGCTTCGCAGCAGATATCCGATATGATCCGGGAATTTGATCTGCCGGTGGTGATTTCTATGGCTGACAATGCTACTTCCGGCGGTTATTATATTTCTGCTCCTGCCGACAAGATTGTGGCTCACCCGGGGACCATGACCGGCTCCATCGGGGTGATTATGACCATGATGGATATGGAAGGCCTGTACGAAAAACTGGGCATGGAAATGGAGACTTTTACTGCCGGCGAGCACAAGGATATGTTTAGCCGGACTTTGACCGAAGAAGAGCGGGACAAGGTGGAAGCGCTGCTGGATGAATCCTACCAGCAGTTTATAGAAGAGATCGAACAGGGCAGGGACTTGAGTTATGAAGAGGTGAAGGAGCTGGCTACGGGAGAGCTTTTTAAAGGCAGCCAGGCCAAAGAATTGGGGCTGGTGGACCGCCTGGGAGGAATGGAAGAGGCGGTAGAACTGGCCGGTGATCTGGCGGGCTTGGAGGATCCGGAAAAGTACCGCCTGCCGGAACCAACCTTCTTGGATATGCTGTTGGGGGGAGGACCGGCCTTCAGCTGGAGTGAGCTGCCCCGGTGGATCAACCATTATCTCCTCCCCGAGGAAGTCGCCCTTATAGATCATGCCCGCCGGGGAGTGGAGCCGGAGCTCCGTTATCAGCTCCCGGGCAATGGAGTGAGGACACCGGGCATTCCAGGCGACCTGGAGACGGAACTGGAAGGGGAATAATTGAGCAGCAGAACCTATACTAGCAGGTGCTAGCAGAGCAAAGGAAAATGAGAGGCTGGGTTCTTCTCATATTTTCAAGGGAGGAGGTCTGTGGTTTTGAGCGAGCGATTAGTTAATTGGCTGGTGGGTGTGATAGTTAGTCCGGGGGAAACCCTGCGGGAGATAGCTTATGCTAAGCCGGTGGCGTGGGGGGTGGTTATTTACCTGGTGGTTTCTGTGCTGGCCGGAGCCACCAGCAACGGGGCCATTCCGGCCCACCTGCATCTTACGGTTACCCTGTTGTCACCGATTTTTACGGTTATAACCCTCTTTATCGTGGTGGGGCTCTACCACCTTTTTGCGCGCCTGTTCAAGGGGCGGGGAGAATTCTGGGGACTGTTTTCTGCCGTTTGTTTTGCCGGATTTGTTACCATTTTTATGCCACCTATAAACCTGTTATCCCAGGTAGGGGGAATAGGCCTGGGAGTGGTTACCGGGATTTTGTCCCTGGGAATCATGGTATGGAACCTGGTGCTGAACGTGTTGGCGGTCCGGGAGAGCCATCAAATAACTACGGGGATGAGCGTGCTGGCCGTGCTTATACCGATAGTAATCCTGAGTGTGCTAATGCTGATACTGGTGGTGGCAGTGGTAATGTTTTTTTATCAATTTATGGATTTGGAGCAGTTCATGGGGGTTTAGGCCTTTAGGCTCGCTGGTCCGGGGAGAAAAGCGAACCCTGCTTAAGCGCTCCTGGGCCTTATCTGCCCCTTGCCCCCTGCCTCCTGCCTCCTGCCTCCTGCCCCCTCTTGATGCTGAAAAGCAGGATCAAAGAGAATCGAGGAGGAGCGCGGGTAGGAGCAGGGGGAAGCTCAGGATTAAACCCGGTAGGCTTTGATCCTGGTCCTCTTCTTTCTCCTGCGGAGGAGTAAGAAAACTACGGCGGCTGCCGCCAGCAACCCTATGCCGGTCCAGCCCAACAGGGGGAAACCTGCCACCGGGTTGATGCGGCCGGAGGTCTGTTGGTAGTTCTCCTCGATTCTGGGCTTGCCGTCCTCTCCCTCCGGCTGGGAAGCGGCGTACTTTACTACCGTTTCCCATACTTTTAGTTCCCTTTCCTCCTGATGGCGCACAATGAGCTGGGAAAAATCTTCGGGATCCACGGGGTTCCCTTCTTGATCCCGGGGCTGGATTTCCATCCAGGGGACCAGGTCACCTACCATAGGCAGGAAAGAAAGGATGTAGGCGTCGGTGACCAGGCGGTAGAGCTCCTGATCGTCCCGTTCCAGGGGCACAAAGTCAGAGGATGCTCCTCCTGCGGTTTCTTCCGCAGTATTACCTCTTTCCCCCAAGGCTTCTCCCTTTTCCCGGGGCGGCTGCTTCCCTTCTCCCCGGTAAAGCTCGGCTTGTTCCACCGCCCTGCCGGTGGGCAGGGGCTCTCCCAGAAAAGGTATAGTAAAGAGGGAAGCGTTGTTGGGTTGATAATCAAAACGCACTCCCGATAGCTGCAGGAAATAAGTGTCTCCCATAGCCTCTTCCAGGAGGGCTGCCAATTCCAAAACCCGCCAGACTTCTTCTCCGGTGAGGTAGGCGGAAACTATGGGGTGCCCGGCGTAACCGTCTTCTCCGTATCCCAGTCCGATAACTTCGGTAATATCATAGAAGGAGATGTCATCCTGGGAGTGTTCCCGGGTGCCCCGCTGGATGCTGCCCCGGATGCTGCCGTTAGCTTGCACGGCTAAATCTACCCGCTCTCCGGTTATTTCCTCGGTGATCAACCGCATACCGTCGGTGATAAAATTGCCGGCAGGGCTCTCTTCCAGCGGAGGCTGGTTGGAGATGTCAAAATCTGACCTGGCTACCACTTCCCGAATATCGTCGAATTCTCCCCCGGTCAGGTCGGCTATAAGTTGGTTCAGCTTTTCCGTGTAGCGTTCCACTTGGGCTTCTATTTCCGGGTGGGGAGGAAAGCGCTGATCGATGGGGAGAAGAAAATCTCCTTCTTCCTTGGGGGTGCGCAGCTGCACCTCTTCTTGGCGGGGGAGGTAAGTCAGCTCCAGTTTGCCCAGGTACTTTAACAGGGAATCTGCCTGGACGATGATAGTGTCATTTTCTTTGATGGGTTGGTACAGGGCGGTGTGGCAATGGCCGCCCACAATCACGTCGATCCCCTCTACTTCTTGGGCCAGTTCTTGGTCTTCCGGCACTCCCGAATGGGTGAGAGCCACCACTACATCGGCTCCTGCCTCGTTTAATTCTTCCACCTGGCGGCGGGCAGCCTGGTGCTGATCGGTGAATTCGATTGCGCCGGTGTCGGCGGTTACTTCTATTGCGTCTCGGCCGATGAGGCCGAAAGTTCCCAGGGTAAGCCCGTTTTCCAGTTCGAAGAGGGCATTTTCGCGATAGAGATCTTTATCTTCCAGGGGGTAGTCTTCGGGGGGTTGGGTGTTGGAGGCCAGGACCGCGGTTTCCTGGTGGGCATCGGGGTATCCGGCGTCTAAGAGGTACTCGGCCAGCACTTCTGGACCGTAGTCGTACTCGTGGTTGCCGATGACGGCGGCGTCGTAGCCAATTTCCCGCATGATATTGAGTTCGGAGGCATGGCCTTCCGGGGCCAGCCACCCGTAAGCGGCTCCGCCCAAGAAATCTCCTCCGTTAAAGAGGAGTACCGGCTCCCCTTCTTCCTCTTTTTCTTCCCGGATTTCTTCTACGGCAGTAGCCAGCCGGGAAAAACCTCCCACCGTGGGATCCTCCGGATCTTCCGGTTCCCCTGGCTGGTAGTCTACTGCCGGGGAGTGGGGAAGCAGTGCAGAGTGCTCATCGTTGGTGTGGAGGATGGTAAAATGAAGTTCTTCGGGGTTTTCTTCAGCTTTGGCGGAGGCTTGGCTGGATCCTGGGCCGAAAGCTTCCCTGGTGTCGGATATCCCGGCGGAGATGGGGTGGTGAATCCGGGATGGCGCTGTCAGGAAGAATAGTGCCAGCAGGGTTACAAGAACGGGAAACGCCGACCGAGTCCAAATTTTAATAATAATTTCACCCCCGGTTTTTGGTCATAATTCTATATTAATCGTATAAATCCATTATAATTAATGGAGCCTTCGGGATAAAGAGGTAGTTGGCATTTTTCTTAATTTTTCTTTATAAGTTTACATTTCCCACAAGGGCAGCCCGGTGTTTTTGTCGAAGCCCCGGTGCAGTTCCGGTCCCTGGATTTCTTGCAGCACTATCTCTCCGGCGAAGATGACAGTGCCCTTTTGCAGGTGGCCTCCCCAGGTTTGCCCCTGGCTGTCTGCCAGGGTGATATGCAGATGGGCTTTGGGTTCTCCGTCTTTTAAGCTGATGTTCCCCACGCAGGAGAGTATTTCCAGGTGCTGATCGTAATGGAGGTCCTGGTATTTTTGTTCTTCCTGGTGGTAGTAACTTACTACTGCTTGTTCCACGGCGCCGATTATTTCTACCCTTCCGCAGGTTACGTTTGCTTCCCGGGCCAGTTCTTCCACACTTTCCAGGAGGTCTCCCCGGAAAGGCAGCCTTCCCATGAACACCCTTGCAGTTTCTCCTTTTTGGATCAAGATTCCTCGCTCCTTTCCTTTCTTTTTGTTTGGTAGTTTTAGTTTACTTAGGGGGTGGGGAGGATTGCCTCTTCTGCCATTAATTTACCAGTGATTAACAATTTATTACCCCTTTTTCCCCTCCTAT
>CAZXDQ010000066.1:0-8359 GCA_964639405.1 uncultured Syntrophomonadaceae bacterium
AGGGTGGCTTAAGGGTATAAGTTCATGGGTCCTTTTGGCAGCCATTATGCCTGCTAACCTGGACACACTCAGCACCTCTCCCTTAGCCACCTGACTATCCCGGATGGCATTCACGGTCTCCGGTTTCATCGAAACTTTTGCACATGCTCGGGCTTCCCGGTGGGTAATTTCCTTGTCACCTACATCCACCATATTCGCTCTGCCGCTTTCATCAATATGGGAAAAATTTTTCATGCCCTGCTCCCCTGTTCTTTAGATTGATGTTAAATAACTCCCTGTATTAAATGCATGTTCACCTGCATAATCAATTCGTTATAAAAATCACAAAATCCTTCTAGGTAATAAAATTTCTTGCAGCCCCTAAGCGGAACCTGCAGGAACTTGGATTTCTTCTTGTTTTTGCTGCGAGCGAAGCCTTATAACTCCTTGTCGACATTTTTCTACGCATTCACCACAACCATCACATTTTTCCGGGTCAATTGCCGCCAGGTTGTCTTCTATAGTTATCGCTTCTTGAGGGCAAGCTTTAACGCATGCTTTGCAAGCGTTGCACCCTACCGGGCACGCTTTAAGTACCGATTTCCCTCGGTCTTTAGAGTTACAGAAAACCTGATAATAAGAAAAATCTTGGGGAATAGTTTTAATAACTCCTCGAGGACAGGCTTTTACACACAAACCGCATCCTCCGCAGATCGATTCATCTATAATCGGTAATCCGTTTTCTCCCATGGAAATAGCTTCAAAGGGGCAAGCATCTACACAATCACCCATGCCCAAACAACCGTATGGGCAAGCTTTAAATCCACCAGCTATCTGTTGTGCATGTTTGCAGCTAGGAGAGCCGTAATATACGAAACTGTCTTGGGCTGTCTGATTGTCTCCTATACAATAGACCACTGCCACTACAGGCTTCTGATCACCGCTTTCTATCCCCAGTATTTTTGCTATCTCCTGGGTAGTTTCTTTGCCCCCAGGGATACAGCTGCCGGGTTCTGCTTCCCCGCCGCATACTGCCTCCGCAAAGTTAAAGCACCCCGCATATCCACAGGCTCCACAATTAGCTCCTGGAAGAACTTCGTTAATGTTTTCCACCCTCTCATCCACTTCCACAGCAAATACTCTTGCTGCTATGGAAAGCAGAACACCAAACACTATGCCAATCCCACCTAAAGCCAAAGCCGCATAAAGCACCACCATAGAAAGACCTCCTCTCAATAACTCCCCTCAGCCTTTTCTTTTTGTCAAGATCTATCATACCTTAAAATTATCCATTACTAAATACCTTTATAAATACCTTTGTTAAGTTGTTTGTGCTATTACCAGTTCCTTTCTACAGGGTAAGCATGCCCTGGAACCCCATAAAAGCCAACGACAATATTCCTGCGGTAAGTAAAGTTACCACTGAACCCTGAAGAGTTGAGGGGATATCCGCGGTCTGCAACCTCTCTCTGATCCCAGCCATTAAGACCAAAGCCAGTGCAAATCCTACCGAAGTAGCCAGAGCGAATACTATGGCTTCAATAAAAGCAAATTCTTCTTGAACAGCCAAAAGGGCTGCCCCCATTATTGCACAGTTAGTAGTAATAAGGGGGAGAAAGATACCCAGCCCTTGATACAAGGTGGGACTCACCTTGCGCATAACAATTTCTACTAACTGAACCAAAGAGGCAATAACTAAAATAAATGCTACCGTTTGTAAAAACATTAACTCAAAGGGTTCTAGAACATAAGTAAAGATCAACCATGCTACCAGGGTAGCCATAGTCATCACAAAAACCACGGCCATGCTCATTCCTAAAGCAGTTTCCATTTTGCGGGAAACCCCTAAAAACGGACATATCCCTAAGAATCGATGTAGAACAAAATTTTCCACAAATATATAGATGAAAATTATTGCCATTAAATTCTGGAGATCCAGTTCCACTTGGCATCCCCCTTATCATTATAGTTTAGTTTTTTAAGGTTACTCTACCTGAAATCGTTTGAAGGCTATATTCATTATAGCCAACAAGACACCCAATGCGATGAAAGCTCCGGGGGGCAAAGCCATAACTAGCATGGGCTCAAAGGCAGCACCGGTAATATCCAAACCGAATAAGGTCCCTTGCCCCAATACTTCCCTTACTATGGCAAGCATCACCAAAGCCAAAGTAAAACCTATGCCGACCCCCAAACCATCAAAAAAGGAACGCAAAATTGGACGTTTACTGGCAAAAGCCTCAGCCCGGCCTAAAATCATACAGTTCACCACAATTAAAGGCACGAAAATCCCTAACTGATCGTGGAGTTCAGGCTGGAACGCTTCCAGTATCATATCCACTAGCGTTACAAAGGTAGCAATGATGACTATAAAGCAAGGAATTCGAACCCTGGCGGGTAAATAATTTCTGACAGTGGAAATAACCACATTGGAGCAAATGAGTACCAGGGTAGCAGCAATCCCCATTCCTAAACCAGTTTCAGCAAGGGCTGTTACCCCTAACACTGGGCACATTCCCAATAAAAGGCGAAAAACAGGGTTTTCCTTTAGTATCCCCCTATTTAAATCAACCAGCCAGGTGCTCACACTCTCACCTCCGTTTTAATTAAATCAACCGCTCTTATTTTAATTCTTCTCCTTTTTCTAAGATATTGTCGGAAACCAGATCCATGTGTTCCCTCACGGAATCAATCATGGCCTCGGAGGTATCGGTAGCGCCGCTAACCACATCGATATCTTCTTCCGGCTCAATAGGATCTTCATAATCCTTGCCTACAAACTTATTTTGAAAATCCGGATCTTCTACAATATCTCCAATACCGGGGGTTTCTTCATGGTAGACTATATTCATGCCTTCAATAATCCCTTCGTGGTTAACGGCCAAGTAATAATCGATAGCGCCTCCATAACCACTGGCAGTAGAGTGAACCAGAACGCCCAAAAAATTTTCTTCATCATCATAAACAAAATCATACTCGACTTCATCCACCATTTCTTCCTGGTAAGTTTCCATCTCCGGGAAAAATTCTTCCAAAACTTCCTGATGCATTTGAGCAATATTTTCCTCTACTATGGGAGATGTCCACAAATCCACCCCCGTGAGCAGTAAAGCTGAAAATATTGCCACTGCCGCCAAAGTCAATACCAGCCTCGGCATGCTGTTCATTTAACTTTTCACCTCCCCGAATTTTCTGGGAACGGTATACCTGTCTATGATAGGAGTAACTGCATTCATAAGTAATATAGCAAACGTCACCCCTTCGGGGTAAACCCCGTACAATCTTATTACCATGGTAATGACCCCGCAGCCTATACCAAACAGTAGCCTCCCCACCGGGGTTACTGGGGTAGTTACCAAATCAGTGGCCATAAATATCGCCCCTAAAAGCACTCCCCCAGCCAACACGTGGAATAATCCGGTCAAGAGCACATTTTCATAAAACCCTTCACCCAGGGCGACACCCAAAACAATCACGGTAGCTACATAAGTTCCAGGAATTCTCCAATCTATGTGCCCCTTGTAAAACAGCCAAAAGGCCCCTATAAGTATAGCCAGGGCAGAAGTTTCTCCTAAAGACCCGGCTACGTTGCCAAAGAATAGCTCCGGCAAGGTAACATCCAAAGCATAGGAATGCTCCTCTAAAGGAGTCGCAGTGGTAACTACATCGGGGGCCAGTTGAAAAGGACGGGGCTCCGGCCAGATAGTCCCTACCATATATCCGCCCCATGACAGGGTCAAGATAGCCCTTCCAACCAAGGCGGGGTTAAATATGTTATTTCCTAAGCCTCCGAAAAGCTGCTTGGCAATTATTATGGCGCACACCGAGCCTACTGCCGGAAGCCACCAGGGCACGTTAGCCGGCAAAGTCAAGGCCAACAGCAACCCGGTTACTGCAGCACTACCGTCACTCAACACATCGAATCTCCTGAGCATAGCTGCTTCAGCCAGCATGGCCGCCGCTATCGATACCACTATAACTATAAGGGCATGATATCCAAAAATAAGAATAGAAGCCAGGGCCACCGGAAACAAAGCCACTATTACATCCATCATCACACCAGATATGGTTTCAGGGGTGCGTAGATGTGGAGAAGATGATACCACCAGCTTATCGCTCACCATTTATCCCTCCATTCTACCAGGGTAATTATTATCAAATTAATTGCTCCGCTAACTGTTTTGTTTTTTTCTAGCCGTAATTTCTCCCTTGGCCACTTTGATCCATTGGGTTAGGGGTCTAGAAGCAGGACACACGTACGTACAACAACCACACTCTATGCAGTCTAAAGCGTGATATTCTTCTGCTTGATCAACAAATTCCTTTTCCCCCGCAGTACCTAAGAAATTCGGCAACAAATTGACCGGGCAGACATCTACGCATTTAGCACAACGTATGCAGGGAGAAATCGGCTCCATCGACAAATCCTTTTGTGTAAGAGTTAAAACTCCCGAAGTGCCCTTTAGCACAGGAACTTCAGAGTGGGGTTGAGCCAACCCCATCATAGGTCCACCAATTATCACCTTCCCCACATCTTCAGTAAGCCCCTGACAGTGCTCAATAATTTCGCTTACCAGGGTTCCCACTTTTACTTTTACATTAGCCGGACGATTTATTCCTCTCCCGGTAACTGTAATAGGACGCTCAATCAAAGGTTCTCCATATTGCAAGGCTCGAGCCACTGCCCTGCTGGTTCCCACATTTTGATTAACTACCCCCACATCCAAAGGCAGCCCCCCGGAAGGGACTTGACGCCCGGTAGTAACCTCTATAAGCATTTTTTCCGCACCTTGAGGATACATAGTGGGTAAAGGATAAATCTCCACTTCTTCGTCACCCTTTACCGCTTCTTTCATCCTTTCAATAGCATCAGGCTTGTTTTGTTCTATGCCAATTATTCCCTTTTTTACTCCCAAAGCTTTCATCATTATCTTCATACCAGTATAAACTTCTTCCGGGAACTCTAGCATGGTGCGGTGATCCGCTGTGAGATAAGGTTCACATTCGGCTCCGTTTAAAATAAAAGTATCTATAGGTTTATCCTGGGGAGGAGAAAGCTTAACATGGGCGGGAAAAGCTGCGCCTCCCATACCAACTATGCCAGCATCTCTAATCACCTCAGTAATTTCTTTAGGAGACATATCTTCCCACCGTTTTGGGGGAGGCTTCACTTCCTCCGACCAGTCATCTTCTCCATCAGGTTCTATAACCACCGCTTTTACTTTTCCCCCGCCAGGATGAGGATAGGGTTCTACGGCAGCTACAGTACCGGAGACACTGGAGTGAACAGGTGCCGAAACAAAGCTTTCACTGTCGCCGATTTTTTGGCCTTTTTTTACTTCATCACCCTTGCTTACCAGAGGTTCGCAGGGGGCTCCAATATGTTGGTGCAAAGGCACATAAATCTTCTGGGGGGGCGCGGCTTCCTCTATTGCCAAGTGCTCAGTCAGGTTCTTATTTCCGTTCGGATGCACCCCGCCTTTGAACTTTCTGAGCTTCATTCGCTTCCACCCCTTAATAATGTTTTATTTATTGTGCTGAATGCTGAGTAATTGGGCAAATTATTCTAAAGCTTAAGACCATCAAACAGGAAAACTATTTGTTTAAACAATTTAACTTTTTTCCAGCTACCATTTCTCCACCATCATTAAAAATTCCTTCACTTCTTTTACAGTTTTCTTATAGTCATAATTCAGCTAAAATTATCACTATTAAGATGGTTGTTCGAAAATTGATCTATCCATATTTTTCTTGCTTCCGCTATTACGTACAAAGAGCCGCAGATCAGCACCATATCCCCCCCAGAAGATACTTCAAGAGAGCGCTCCACAGCATCACTTATTTGGGGATAAACTTCCACCGGGGAATCAGTAATGTCTCTAGCCTGTTGAGCAATAGCTTGGGGGTCAGCACCTCTAAAAACAGGAGGGAGAGTAATTATCACTTGCTCAGCTAAAGGTAAAAGGGTTTTAAGCATAGGAGCGGCGTCTTTATCCTTTAAAATTCCCAGTACCAATACCAATTTATCATAAGAAAAATGTTCTTGTACAGCTTGGCAAAGGTTCTCAGCGGCATCGGGATTGTGAGCCCCGTCCAAAACCACCTGGGGAGCGGAATTAAGAACCTCCAACCTGCCTGGCCACTTAACTTTATGTAACCCCTCTATGACCCTTTCCGGAGTAATTCGGTACCTCCGTACTCCCAACCCACCATCCAGCACTGCTAGAGCAGTAGTAGCATTTAAAATTTGATATTTTCCTTTCAAAGGGATAAACAGTTTTTCAAAATTTTCATGGCAGCCAAGATATTTAAATTGCTGACCCTGGGGAAAAACTTGACGTTGGCTGTATGCTACTACCTTTCCATCTTTTTCCCTAAGTCTTTCCATTTCTTCCCCTTCGACTACTCTTATCAAAGGAGCTTCTTGGCTTTTACTAACCTGTTCAATAACTTCTAAAACTTCTTCTTGCCTGGCAGCAGTAATTACAGGCACCCGGGGTTTAATTATACCCGCTTTCTGCCAAGCTATTTCCTGGAGGGTGTCTCCTAAATAATCCATATGTTCTCTGCTTACATTGGTTATTACTGAAGCCAGAGGCGTAATAACATTAGTTGCATCGTATCTGCCCCCTAATCCCACTTCCAGAATAACCAAATCGGGCTGATGGGAAGCAAAATACCGAAAAGCTAAAGCAGTCACCACTTCAAACTCGGTTACTGAACCTAAGCCAGGCACTTTGGAAATTTCTTCCACTAAGGGTCGCAAACGATTTACTTCTTGCACCAGTTCCTGGGGCTTGATATCAACGCCGTTGATGCTCATGCGATTAGTAAATGCTTCCAGGTAAGGAGATGTATACAACCCCACCCGGCAACCTGTAGCTTCCAAAACAGCGGCCAGCATGTTAGCAGTAGAGCCTTTTCCGTTAGTTCCCCCTATATGAATACAGGTTAATCGTTTTTCCGGATTACCCATTTTATTAAGAAGAAGTTTCATCCGCTCCAATCCGGGGCGGATGCCTGCAGATTTTCCAATACTGTGGATCCATTCCAGAGATTCCTGGTAGTTCATAGCCACCACTATATTTCATCTCCTGCAATAAAATAAGCCCCAACCGGAAACCCCTTATTGCTGTAACCCCATCTTGCTCTCCGGCAGAGCTTTTCTTATTTTATTCTGTTTCCTGTAACTCCCTTAACCGCTGGTCCAACTTATGCTGCACTCCCTCAAGCTCTTCTTCCTGGCTTCTTACTTTGGACACCACTTCGGAGGGGGCCTTATGTAAGAAGTTCTCGTTGGCAAGCTTTTTCTTGACCTGGTCCAAGTCTTCCTTAACCTCTTGCAGATCTTTTTGGAGCCTTTTTATCTCTTTATCCACATTCACCAAACCCTGTAGGGGGATAAATACCTCTATGCCATCACCTATAACATCTGTTAATGCCTGAGGAGGTTTTTCCAGCCTTGATCCCACTGTTAAAGAATCAGTATAAGCCAAATATTTAATAAAAGAAGCTTCTTCCTTAAATATCGCTTCTTTTTCTTCCGTAGTTCTAATAACAGCAGGGGATAATTTATTGGGAGGTATTTGAACCTCGCTGCGCAGCTTCCTAATGCTTCGTATGGCTTCCTGCACCAGGCTCATTTCTTCAGCTTCTCGGAAATATTCTAGCTCTTTTCGGTATGCTGGCCAGGGAGAAACCACTAGCGCTTCCTGGTAATGGGGAAGGTACCCCCATATTTTTTCCGATACAAAAGGCATAAAGGGATGCAGCAGGCGAAGGGTTCCGTCCAGAAGGTAGAGAAGAACTGTTTTTGCTTTCTTTTGAGCTTCCTTATTACTGTCATTTTCCCTCTGATAAAAGTAGTGTTTACTTATTTCTAAGTACCAATCGCAGAAATCATTCCACAAAAATTCGTACACCTTTTTAGCCGCTTCTCCCAGTTCGTATTCATTTAACAAGTTGGTTACCTCTTTAACTGCTGAGTTGTAGCGGTGAAGAATCCATTTATCGGAACGCTCCAGAGGATATGATAAAACATCTTCAGGAGCCTGATACTGCAGCTTTTCATCTTCTTCCAAATTCATTAAAATATACCTGGAAGCATTCCAAAGTTTGTTGGAAAAATTTCGGCTGGCTTCTACGCTCTCCTGACGAAACCTTTGGTCATTGCCCGGTGCCTGAGCAGTAATCAAAGTGAAACGCAAAGTGTCGGCACCGTACTGATCAATTATATCCAGGGGATCCACCCCATTACCTAAAGATTTGCTCATTTTTCGTCCGTAAGCATCCCTCACCAAGCCGTGGATATACACGGTGTGAAATGGAATTTCCTGCATAAAAACCAGGGACATCACCATCATTCGGGCTACCCAAAAAT
>CAZXDQ010000067.1:0-8337 GCA_964639405.1 uncultured Syntrophomonadaceae bacterium
AACTATTGGAAAAAACCACCGATCGGATTATTGCTTTAGGGGCTTCTACGGGAGGCACTACTGCGGTTCGCCATATCCTATCCCAGTTTCCACCTGATATGGAACCAGTGGTGGTGGTATTGCATATGCCGGCGGAATTTACCAAGTCTTACGCGGAAGGACTGGATACCGCAAGTCGTATGAGAGTTAAAGAAGCGGTTGACGGTGAAAGGGTGGTAAAAGGCCACGCATATGTAGCTCCCGGAGGAAAGCATTTGTTGATCAAAAGGAGCGGCGCCCAGTACTTGTTAAAGTTGACGGAAGATCCTCCCTATAAAAGGCACCGTCCCTCAGTAGACAAAACCTTTTTTTCTCTGGCAGAGGCGGCAGGGGAAAATGCTGCTGCTATGGTACTGACCGGTATGGGAGATGACGGTTCTGAGGGTTTAAAGGCTGTTAGAGAGCAGGGAGGTTGGACCGGGGTGCAAGACGAGAAAACTTCGGTAATATACGGGATGCCTAAACAGGCCAAAATGGCTGGGGGAACGGATCGAGAATTTTCTCTCTATGAAATTCCCGAGACACTGATTAACTGGTCAAAAGTGGCTAGGTGAGAAGGGAAGGAATGCAAATTCTTCTCCCCACGGTATTATAGGAGTATTTACCGGTCATCTTTTAGTTTATTCAAATTTATTAACGGAGGGATGGAAAATGAAAGTAGAGAGAATGGAAGAGGAAACGGTTGTATATCCGGAGGGCAGAATTGACATATCCACCGCCGGGGATTTTAAGAATCAGGTTAATTCTCTAATGGAAGAAGGAATTAATAACATCTGCTTGGATTTTTCCCAGGTAACTGGCATCGACAGCTCGGGCCTGGGTAAGCTCTTACTGTTCCAAAAACAGCTAAGCGAAAAAGGAGGCAAACTGCGAATTCGTAATATCAGCAGCGAATACGTAAAGAAGATCTTTTCCCTGGTGCACCTTTATAAAGTGGTAGAGATTGAAGGACTCTCCTAAAGAACTGAAATCGTTGATTTATGAGTTAGAGGAGTTGGGACTGCTAGATAAGGACTAATTACCAACAATTAGGAGGTTAAATATATGCGGCTCAGCATTAAGTTAAAGTTGTTTCTGGGCATAGGCTTGATACTTATATTTACTATAGGAGGAGGTATCCTTTCAGCTTATTATTCCGGTCAGGCCATGGAGGCTACAGGAGAAGCGGAAGAAGCTGCCGAATCGGTAATGTTTTTTCAGGAGGTGGAGTCTGATCACCTGGCCTGGTTGAATGAATTGGCTGATGTGTTTACCGTGGAAGAAGACTTTGAAGGAGAACTCGATTATCACCAGTGCACTTTTGGAGTGTGGTATTATGACTACATAGAAACCGAAGAGTTTGAAGAGCTTCCTGCAGATATTCAGGAAACATTGCTGGGTATGGAAGAACCCCATACTCAGCTTCACCAGTCGGCAGAAACCATTACCGAAATATTAAACCAGGGGGGGGAAGAAGCCCAGGAAGAAGCACTGGAGGTTTACCAGGAGGAATCCCTGGCTGCGGCGACTGCTTTGAGGGAGGACTTGGCTACTATGGAAGATTATTACAACGAAACTTACGAGGAGAGGCATCTACAGGCTGATCAAATGGATGATATAGCCGACACGGTAACTATCGGTTCCCTTATAGCAGCTGGAGTAGTAGGATTGATTGTCGCTTTTACCACCAGTCGCAGCATTACCGTGCCAATAGATACAGTCACTACACGCATGAGGGATATTTCCGAAAGGGGCGGAGACTTGACTCAGCGGGTGGAAGTGAACAGCAAAGATGAGATTCGAGATCTGGCGGAAGCGTTTAATAGCTTTGTTAACAAACTGCGGGACATTTTGTCTCAGGTGAGAGATGTTTCCGATACGGTGACCACTGCAGCTAATGAAATTTCTTCGGGGAACCAAGACCTTTCCCAGCGCACCGAAGAACAATCGTCTTCTTTAGAAGAAATTTCCTCTTCCATGGAAGAGATCACTTCTTCTCTCCAGCAATCTTCCGATAAGGCTAACGAAGCGGACAAGATCTCCCAGGCGTCCCAGGAAAAAGTCAAGGAAGGGAAGCAGGTAGTGGAAAACATGGGCAGCGCCATGCAGCATATTACGGAGAGCAGCCAGGAAATAGCGGAGATAATAAATAAAGTAAATGACATAGCATTTCAAACCAATCTGCTGGCCCTTAATGCAGCAGTAGAAGCGGCCAGGGCAGGAGAACAAGGCAAAGGTTTTGCCGTGGTGGCTGGAGAAGTCAGAAACTTGGCTGGCAGGGCTTCCGAGTCTGCCAAAGAGATCGAGAAGTTGATCAACACCAGCATCAACAATGTCAACGATGGCAACAATTTGATGGAGCAGACTAACCAGGTGCTCCAGGAAATCATTAATAATACGGACCGGACTGTAGATGTTATCGGTGAGATATCTTCATCTATAAAAGAACAGTCCAATGCGGCAGCAGAAATAAATACTGGCATTCAGGAAATGAATCAGGTCACTCAGCAGAATGCTTCCTTGGTAGAGGAAATTGCCAGCTCTAGCGAATCGCTGCAGAGCGAAGCCAACAGTTTAAACGATCTAATTGCTACCTTTAAGTTAAATGGCAGCAAAGTTCAGAGGTCTTCTCCCAGCCGCCAAAAGGCTGTTCCTGGACATCAGCAAGGCGGAACTAATTCTTCTTCCAGCAGTTTTAAAGAAACCCAGAGCAGCGGTGGAGGCTCCTCTACCTATAGTTCTGGAAGAGCCAAAGACACTAGGGTTGGAGGCGATGTGACAGAAAACGAGCTAGATTTGGATGATTTTGAGAAGTTCTAAATAAATTGCTGGAGACTTTAATAGTCTAGAGGAAGTCTCCAGGTTGGATTAGCTTATTTTTGCTTGCCAGGTTATTTAACTTAGGAGGCTTAAGAATGCAGAACAATGAAAGCATAATGATAGTGGATCAGCAAAAATCCAACTTAGAGCATTTGCAGAATATTCTAAGCCCTCTTAATTATCCTATATATAAAGCTTATAGTGGAGAAACCGCCCTGGAAAAGTTAAAAGAGGACGGAGGGATAAGCCTTCTGCTTATTGAAGCTTCCCTCCCCTCTATGGATGGTTATCAGTTGTGCAGCTATATCCGAGATCAAGAAGACTATTCTCGGGTTTCTTTGATCGTATTAACCCACCAGACGTCTCCAAGTGACAAGGTAAAAGGTTTTGATAGCGGTGCGGATGATATTATAACCAGGCCCATTCATGGTTTTGAACTCCAAGCCAGGGTAAAGAATTTGTTAGAAGCCAAATCTGCCAGGCGCAGAATGGAGGATGCTTACAATAGTTTCCACAATATCATAAATCATTCGGAAGCTATGTTGGAAGATTTTAACCCCATGTGGTTCAGCCAGGAAGAAGTTCAAAGGGAACTTTTTGAGCAGGCATTTAAGGGAGTGGATACGCAGGGAGCCCCCGAAAGTATTTATTTGTATTTCCCTGAAAAAGAAGATGAATCTGAACATTTGTTTGTTTGGCATCAGGGAGAACTAATTATTAAAGAAACGTATTCAGAGAATTGGAAATCTATACCTGAATGTAGTAGTTACACGGATTATTGTTATTTCAACCATTCTGACAGGGAAACAGGAGAGCTGGTCAAGGCTTGCAGAGAATGCCTACCACCAGAAGTAGTGGAATCCCGTCCTAGATTGGATAACCACTTAGCAGTAGTGCAAGAGAAAGTCAAAGCTGTGGCGATAAACTTTCCCCAGGCAATTAATGATATCCATGCCAATATGTTTAAAGGCTTGGTGCTGCAGAGTCTTTTGTATAAAACTATTGCTAAACAAACCAGGCAGATAAAGGATGCTTTTATATACACCGCCAGAGCTCTGGCTAGAGCAGCGGAAGCAGTGGATGGAGAAACGGGAAACCATATTGCCCGGATGAGCAGTTATTCTACCCTCCTGGGAGAGGAACTGGAATTAAACAGCAAGGAGTTGGAGGAGATATCTTATTCTTCAATGATGCATGATGTGGGTAAAATGAAAATAGGTCCCGAAATTTTAATGAAGGAGGGGCCCTTGACCAAAGAAGAGTTCAGAGAAATGGAAAACCATACCGTTTACGGAGTCATGATCTTAGGGGATTCTCCGTATTTAGAAATGGCCCGACAGATTGCTTTATCTCACCACGAAAAATGGGATGGGAGTGGCTATCCTTACGGGTTGCAAGGGGAGGAGATTCCTCTAGTAGCGCGTATCGTAGCCCTGGTCGATATATACGATGCTCTGAGAAGCCAAAGACCTTATAAGCCTCCATTTTCCCATGAAAAGGCCTATCAAATTATTACCCAGGGGGATGGAAGGGTAGAGCCGACCCACTTTTGCCCCCGGGTTTTAGAAGCGTTTAAGAAACACCATCAAGAATTTGACCGGATCTTTGAGAACTCCTTGGAAGGTTTGGTCCCCTAGCGGGGCAAAGGACTTGGAATGGCAGGATTGAAAAGTGCCCCCGGAATGATAGCGGTTATTAATAAACGGCGGTAAGGAGGAGTTAACATGGAAGAGAACCCCAAAAATCAATCCCACAGCATGAATATTTTGGAGCAACAACTTTCGGGAGTTTCGGTGGATAACCAGTACCTTTCATTTATCATAGGGGGAGAAGAATACGCGGTAGAAGTACTTCTGGTACAAGAGATTATCAGGTACTCAGACCCTACCAGGGTGCCTAACTCCCCTGAAATAGTAAAAGGTGTCATCAACTTTCGCGGCAAAATCATTCCCGTTATCGATATGCGCAAGAAATTCAACTTGGAAGCAATGGAGTACAACAGTTTTAATGTCATTATTGTTCTAACCGTAAAGAATAAGACCATGGGAATTATAGTGGATAGCGTATCCGATGTGGTAAGTTTTTCAGAAGCAGATATTCAGGATATGGAAGATGAAACTATGGAAGAGATTAAGATGCAGCAAATCAGGGGATTAGGGCAGCTTAGTGACGGGAGGCTTATTCAGATCGTTGATCCGGAGAAGATGCTTTCTCTGGAAGAGATTGCTGCTATGCAGGACATGAAAAAGAAAGTTAAGGGTGAGGAAGTGAAAAGCCATTCATTAGGGGAATCAACGCTGGATAATTATACCGAGGGAACTGGTTAACAGACTTTCTTTCTTGGTGGAAGTCATTGTGGAAGAAAAGCAAGGAAGAGTGCAATGTAACGGAAGGGAATGTAAATGTAACGGAAGAACCCAGTGGGCTGCTTGGATAATAATCTGGCTTTTAAGCAGAAAGTCAGTAGAGGGAAGTTGGATTTATTACTAAGGGGGAGCTTTGGTGGCTGAAGATCATCCTCGACCTCGAAGAGAAGAATCGTCCTGTTCCAATTCCTCAGAGCAGGGCAGTAATTCTTCAGAGGAAATGGAAAAACTACGAGAAGAACTAAGGTATTGCAGAGAACAATTTCACATAACCCTGCGGGCTATCGGTGACGGTTTTATTTCCACCGATGAGCAAGGAAAGATAACTTACTTGAACCCGGAAGGAGAAAGGCTTACCGGTTGGCCTTTAGAAGAAGCGGTAGGCAAACCACTCCAACAGGTTTTTCGTATTTACCATACCAAAACTGGCCGGGAAGAACCTAACCCCGCCTGGAAAGTCTTACAATCGGGGAAGAAAGAAGGTTTAGCCAACGATACTACCCTCCTCTCCCGGGAAGGAGTAGAGCGTCAGATAGCTGACAGCGCCGCGCCTATCCTAAATGAAACGGGAGAAGTGGAAGGTGTAGTGCTGATTTTTTATGACATTACCGAACAGTACAGACTAAGGGAGCAATTAAGAAAAAGCGAAGAAATGCTCCGCAAAACTCAAGAAATAGCTTCTCTGGGAAGCTGGGAGTTGGACCTTCAGAGAAATTATTTAGCCTGGTCCGATGAGGTTTACCGGATATTTGGTTTAGATCCCCAGGAGTTTTCAGCCACCTATCAAGCTTTTTTGAACATGGTTCATCCAGAAGACAGGGAGAAGGTGGATCAGGCTTATCATAATTCGGTGCAGCTTGATAAAGAAGGTTATGATATAGAACACCGGATAGTAAGAAAAGATAATGGAGAAGTTCGTTATGTGCATGAAAAATGTAATCACTTCAAGGATGAGCAGGGCCAGATAGTCCGTTCGCTGGGGATGGTGCAGGATATTACCGAGCGCAGGCGAGTAGAAAAGGAGTTGGCCAGGCAAAAAAATTTGTTACAGGCCTCTATTGAAGCGTTGACTCATCCCTTTTATGTGATTGATGTTTCCACTTATGAGGTTTTGTTAGCTAATTCCGCCTCAGGTTTACCTCCTGGAGGACGCCCCACCTGCTACCAGCTTACTCATTTGAGGGAGACTCCTTGTGATGGCAGTGAACATCCTTGCCCCCTGGAAATAATTAAAGAGACGGGCCAGCCAGCGGGAGTGGAGCACGTGCACTTTGATCCCCAGGGCAGGGCGCGAACGGTTTCAGTCCATTCCTATCCTTTGTTCAATGAATCCGGTGAGCTGGTGCAAGTCATAGAGTACACTATAGATATTACTGAAAGGAAAGAAAGAGAGAAACATCTGGCAAGGTTTCGTCAAGCTCTTGACAGTTCTGCCGACAGTATTTACCTCATTGATTGCTCTACCTATAACTTTGTGGATGCCAACCAACCGGCATACAGGACTTTGGGTTATACCTATGAGGAACTGTTGGAATTAACTCCTTTTGATATAAAACCTTACTTGCCCCGGGAGGAGCTGAAGGAGAAGTTCGCCTCCACGATTGATGGTTCTTCTTCTCAGCATTATGGCTGCGAAGATTCGAACCTAGGAGAAACTTTCGAGACCTATCACCAAAGAAAAGACGGCAGCTGCTTCCCGGTAGAAATATCCTTGCGTTTGGCAAATCTTCCCCAGGAAAAGATGTTGGTGGCTTCGGTTAGGGATATTACGTACCGCAAAGAGGCGGAAAAACGGCTTTCCGATTATGCCATGGAGTTGGAATTTAAAAATGTGGAGATCGAGAATCTTTACCAGCAGTTGGACCAGGAGGTAGACAAAGCCCGGCGCTTGCATGAAAGGTCTTTGCCCGAGGAACTTCCTCAAGGCAACGGGATTTCCGCTGCCGCTCATTACCAGGCTGCTTTACGCATGGGGGGAGATTTTTATTTTCTGCGGAAAGTGGGCGACCAAATGGTCTTTTTCTTATCGGATGTTTCCGGCCATGGGATGGATGGAGCTATAGTGAGCACTTTTGTAAAAGACGCAGTGGAAAGTTATTTGACCTTGTGTTCAGGCCCGGTAGAGCCCAATGACCTGCTAAGACATTTGGAAAAACGGTACCGGCAGGAAAATTACCCCCTGGACTATTTTTTGAGCCTGGTTATTGGTGTTTTATCCCTGGAGAGCAGGAAACTCTCCTTTTGCGGGGCAGGATTTCAGGAATCGCTGTTGGTGGCTGATTCACAGGGTAATTGCAAGGCTTATCATACTGAAGGACTACCTTTGTCCAACGCCATTCCACCAGAATTGTTTAAATGCCAGGTAACCAACTTATACTTGGATATTGGAAGCACGGTAATGCTAAATACCGATGGCCTGACCGAACAGTTAAGGGGAGGAGAAAGTTTTGCCTCTAAAAGGTGGGAAAGCTTTCAAAATAACTGCCGTTTTCCTCCTGAAGCTTTGATATACTCTATTAACGAAGATTTCTGGGAATTTAACGGAGGGTCTTTGCAGGGCGACGATGATATAACCATGCTGGTTTTGCAAATTGATCCTTCGGACAAGCAGCATTATCATTGGGAATTGATGAGCACCAAGGAGGAACTGGAGCGACTGAATGCTGAAGTTTATCAAGTTTTTGCCGCTCATTTACCCGATGATTTTCTTTTTCAGGGGGTTCACGAACTGGTGGCCAACGCAATGGAACATGGCAACCAGTTTAACCCTGAAAAGGCGGTAGGGGTAACTTTAGAAGTAACTTCCAGGTATCTGTTTGTTACAGTGGAGGACGAAGGCTCAGGCTTTGACTGGTGGGAAAAGAAAAACGTTCCCGGGAACATAGATTTTGAAGGAGAGAGGGGCAGGGGAATAATGTTGACCCGACAGCTGGGTGAAAAACTGTTTTACAATAACCGGGGCAACAAGGCCTATCTGGTTATACCAGCTTGAGAGAGCTTTTGGAGGTGCCCGGAGTTGAATCTGGACGCTCAGAACATTATTGATTCATTAATGGATAGCATTTGCGTTCTGAATGAACGGGGGCAAATAATTTCTGTCAATAAGGCTTGGAAATTATTTGCAGAAGATAAC
>CAZXDQ010000068.1:0-8315 GCA_964639405.1 uncultured Syntrophomonadaceae bacterium
GGAGAAGTTAATTATCTCGTGGCTTAAGGAACTTGTTTTAGCTGAAGGTGGAGAAGCGGACCAGCACTAGAAGCCGTAAGGGAGGAAGGATGAAGATGCCTTATTCGCAGTTGGAGCCCGGCAGCTTGCTGGAGGAAATGCCCGATGCCTTTGCCTATCATCGAATATTGACTGACGAAAAGGGGCTTCCAGTGGATTTTATTTTTTTGGAAGTTAACCGTTCTTTTGAGGATAACTTTGGTTGCTCGAAGGATGAGGTGATAGGCAAAAGGGCTACCGAAGTTTTTCCGGAGTTGACTTTTTCTTTCTTTAATTGGTTTTCTGCCTTTGGCCAGGTGGCTTTGCAGGGAGGAAGCATCCGCTGGCAGAGGTATTTTGAGCCCCTCAAAAGCAGGGTGGAAATTACTGCTTACCGGGATGCCCCGGGGTATTTTGCCGTGGTTTACCGCCTTCTGGATACTTTTTCTACTGGGGAAGGAAGCTGGAGTGAGAGTGGGGATTACTACTCTCCTTTTTCCAGTAATGCCAAGGAGTTCGATGCTGGTGAGGGCACTTCCCACCCCCAGGAAGGCTATTCCCAGGAAAATGACGCCAGGGAAGGTTTTTCTTCTTTGGTCCGTGAAGAAGAAAAAGATAGCTACCGGGGGTACCCCATTGAAGAGATCTTGCCACCCAGCCTTTTGCAGCCCTTGTTGAGCAGCGTCTTTGAACTCACCGGTATTGGAGTATCCATGGTGGACTATGAAGGGAGGGCGCTGGTGGCTACTCCGGGGCAGGATCTATGCATGAAATTTCACCGGGTTCACCCGGAAACTTATCAGTACTGTAAAGAGAGCGACAGAGCCCTGGCGAAAGAAGCGGCTAAAGGTAATTACCAGCTCCATCGCTGCAAAAACCACTTATGGGACCTGGCGGTTCCCATTTTTTTAGGAGAAGATCATTTAGCTACAATCATTACCGGGCAGTTCTTTTTGGTTGACGAAGAGATAAATTACCAGTTTTTTAGGGAGCGGGCTTTGCAGTATGGATTTGATCAAAATAAGTATTTGGAGGCCCTGGATCGGGTGCCCCGCTGTACCCGGGCAATGGTGGAGGCCTTAAAAAATTTTTACCTGCGGTTGGCTTACCTGTTTACCGAGCAAGGATACCAAAAATGGGATCTCACCCGCATGTTAAGGGAGAGAGACCATTTGTTAGAAGTTCTCCAGCAGCAACGGGAAGAATTACAAGCTTCGGAGGAGAGGTACCGGGAGATCCTTGCTACTATAGAAGAAGGCTACTACGAAGTGGATTTAGCAGGTAACCTTACCTTTGTCAATGAGGCTGCGGCAAAAATGTTGAATTACACCCAAGAAGAGATGATAGGTATGAGTTACCGAAAGCTTTACCGGGACCCGGATGAGGTTTTCCGCACCTTTAATAAAGTATATCGCACGGGTAAGCCCCACCGCAATTTTACTCTGGATTTGTTCACCAAAGATGGAGAAACCCTTTATGGGGAACTTTCTGTTTCTTTGATTAAAGACAGGGAAGGAAATATCAGTGGTTTTCGAGGGGTAGCCCGGGATGTTACCGAGAGGGTGCAGTTTGAGGCTCAACTTAAAAATTTGAGCATGTACGATCAACTTACCGGCTTATATAACCGGGCATATTTTGAAGAAGAACTGAATCGCTTGGAAAACAGTCGAGAATACCCCATAACTATCATTGCCGCTGATCTGGATAACTTGAAGTTTGTTAACGATACCCTGGGGCACTCTGCAGGAGACCGCATGTTAAAAGCAGCGGCGGAAGTGTTAAAGGGATCCCTGCGGAGCTCTGACTTCTTGGCCCGGGCGGGAGGTGATGAATTTGTTGCTATATTGCCTCGAACCGATCAGAAGGATGCTGCCGCTATTTTGAAGCGTATCAAAAACAATTTGGAGCAATACAACCAGGAACACCCTATCAAGCCCATTGGTTTGTCCCTGGGAGTAGCCACTGCTTCTGATGCTAGCTTAACTTTAGAAGAACTATACAAGCAGTCAGATGACTTGATGTACCGGGACAAAGCCCAGCGCCAGACCGGTCCCCGCACCCAGATTTTGGACACTCTTTTGACCACCCTGGAGGAACGAGATTACAACACCGGCGGGCATGCCCGCCGTTTGACCCGTTACTGTCAGGAGATTGCTAAGAAAATGGGACTGTCTGAGCAACAGATTTCCAATTTGGCCCTCCTTTCCCAAGTCCATGACCTGGGCAAAGTTGGTATTCCCGATCAGATTCTTATGAAAAGAGGCCCTCTGGATAACCAGGAGTGGGAAGTTATGCGGCAGCATCCGGAAAAGGGCAAGCGGATTGCCGAAGCTTCTTCTGAATTATCTTTTATTGCGGACCTGATACTAAAACACCACGAAAGATGGGATGGTACCGGCTATCCCCTGGGCATCAGGAATAGAGACATTCCTGTCGAGTGCCGTATTTTGGCTATAGTGGATGCTTACGATGCTATGACCAGCGATCGGCCTTATCGCCAGGCCATGAGCCACGAAGAAGCCCTGGAAGAAATTAGGCGTTGTGCGGGGACCCAATTTGATCCCGAGCTGGTAGATATATTCCTTTCCTTGTTTTCCCATCCTTGATATATGTACAAATATATGGTAGTAATGTAAGTAAGTAACCCTGGTGGCCGAGAAATTACCATATCCTCTAGCCTGTTTATTATGGAAGGAAGTTGATTTTCCAGGGGTGGAGGAGGTTTTAAAATGCGCGTGCTGCTGATTCAACCTCGCCGTAAGGAGGGTATGGGTTTTCGAGACCTTTTCCAGGTAGAGCCCTTTGGCCTGGAAATGGTGGCCGGTGCGTTGCAGGAGGAAGAAGTAAAAATAATTGACCTGACCCCAAAGCCCAAAATTATTAAGCAAGCCCAAGCTTTCCAACCAGAAATGTGCGGTATTTCCTGTTCTTTTACTGTAGATGTGCCTTATGCCCTGGAATTGTGTCGAAACCTCAAAGAGGCACTTCCAGATACTTTCGTTTTTGTAGGGGGGCATCATGCTGCCACTAACCCCGAAGACTTTCACGCTCCTTATGTAGATGCTGTGGTCACTGGAGAAGGTGAAAGTACTGTCCAGGACATGGCAAGGGCTTATCGAGAGAATATTAGTTGGCGGGAACTTCCGGGGCTGGTGCTTAACTCTCCCCAGGAGCAGTACTTTAATGAACCCCGCCCTCTCATCAGGGATCTGGATACCCTCCCTTATCCGGCCAGGCATCTGGTAGATAAATATCGTTCCCACTATTATCACGGTTTCCGCCGCCCTGTGTATAATTTAGAAACGGCTCGGGGGTGTCCTTACCGTTGTAAATTCTGCAGCGTATGGAAGTTTTTTAAGGGTAAATACCGGATGAAGAGTGAAGAAAGAGTAGTGGAGGAGATAAAGTCTATTCCTGGGGATTCGATTTTTATCACTGATGACAACTTCTTTAGCAATATCCACCGGGCAGAGAAAATTGCTTCTCTGTTGAAGCAAGAAGGTATCAAAAAGGATTTCATTATGCAGATCCGCAGTGACGATGTGGTGAGCCACCCGGAAGTGGTTGGGCAGTGGAAGGAAGTAGGACTCAATTCATCTTTCATTGGTTTTGAGGGAGTAGATCAGGAAGACCTGGAAAAGCTAAACAAGAAGAACACAGTGGCCAATAACGAAAAGGCTTTGCAAATGATGGAAGAGAATAACATTGGGGTGATGGCTTCCTTTATTATTGATCCGGATTACGACCGCAGCGATTTTCAAAAGATGATAGACTACGTGCGGCAGCTGGAAATAAAAATGCCCTCTTATTCGGTGCTTACCCCTCTACCGGGGACGGAGCTCTACGAGGAGATGAAAAACAAGGTTACCATTTCCGATTACCGCCTGTTTGATTTCCTCCATGCAGTGATTCCCACCTACCTTCCCTTAAAGGAGTTCTATCGAGAACTATCTTCCCTGTGGTCCCAGACCTACCACGTGGGCTACTTGACCAAGGCAGGACTTTTAAGTCACGCCTGGTATTTTGCCAAGCGACCTTCCGATATCTTTCACGCTATAAAAATGTATCGAGGTATTAGAAGGATGTTTAATCAGCAATCCTACCTGTGGGATCATATGAAGTGCCAGGACCCCTCCTTGTCTGAGAGTTCTGTTTAAAGGCGGCTCATTTTGATAGGGGGAGGAGTGGCAAGAGCAGCTAGAAGAATTAAGGACTGACAGGCTGCTCAAAGTCCTTGGGGATTATAAAAGAAAATGGGTGTGCTTCCGTACCGCAGGAATATACCTGCGGTTTTACCTTTTGGTAGCTAGTTAGCCTTTTTTATAGTAAGATAAAAGTATATAAAGTATATTAGGAAGGGTTCCTTCACGGAGGGTCCGAGGAAAGCGGTTAAGGGGTTAATAGGTTAAGTCGGAAAAGAATGCCCGGAGCAGAATATCTGGAGATTTTGCCTCAATGTCGGGGAGGAGGGAGAAACAGCTGTGGAATCATTAAATTGGACGGATTGGATGATTTTGGCCATCATTCTATGCAGTGCGGGGCTAGGAGCGCTGGTGGGGTTTATCTTCAGCGTGGTCCACCTGTTGGGCTGGTTTTTCGGTTTAATGGTGGCTTTTCAAGGCTATGCCCTGGTAGCCGATATAGTTTTGCAGTGGATCCCCCTCCCTACTACCTTAGCAGATATTCTCAGTTTTTTGCTGCTATTTTTGTCGGTGTACGGTCTTATTCTCATGGTAGGTTCCCTGGCATCCCTCCTTAACCGCTTTCGAGTGGTCAAGATTTTAGATCGCATTGGTGGAGGAATGATAGGCCTGACAGCTGGATTGGTGGTAAGTGGAGCACTCCTGCTTCTTTTATCCAGCTTTCCTCTGGTACCGGGCTGGGGAGAAGAAGTTGAAGGGGGCCTCCTGGCTCCTGAATTTCAAGAAACCACTGATCATTGGTATCAGCGCTTAGGTGGACACATTCCCATGGAGTTCCCTGACATGGCGTTTTATCCGGAAGAAACCCTGCCTGTGTATCCGGAAGAAGGGCCAGATGTTTCTGAGTCTTCTTCTATAGATTTTGAGGCTTTAGATAGCTCCACCTGTATCGCATGTGAGGGAGAGGTAGAGTTTTTAGGTTATCAGACCAATAGATACGAGAACCAATCCCCTAAATTTGCCTGCCAGGACTGCGGCAGAACCAGTGATGGATGTCAAACCTTTGAGGGGCACCACCAGATGTACCAGCGCTGCCCTGAAGAACTGGGTCGTCAGGGATACCGCACTGACTGCGGTATTTGGAGCAACGAAAACTTTATTCGCCCTACTAAACCCTGTCCGGTTTGTGCAGATTAGGATCACTAAAATTAGCCTGGGAGTGGAGTTTAAGGTGTTTTAATTAGGCAGCTGAAGTGCTATATATTTAGAGTTACTAAGTTCATTAGAACAGAGAAATCGGGAAATAAGGAGGAAAAGGGTTGCGGGAATACTTTTTGCCTACCACCCAGGAAGACATGGAAAGACGGGGTTGGGAACGCCCCGATTTTATTTTGATCAGCGGAGACGCCTATGTGGATCATCCTTCTTTTGGGGCGGCTTTGATAGGCAGATATTTGGAGGCTCACGGTTTTAAGGTGGGGATTATCCCTCAGCCCAACTGGAGAGAAATCAGCCAATTCAGGGGGCTGGGAAGGCCTCGCCTGGCATTTTTGGTCACGGGCGGCAATATTGATTCCATGGTGAACCACTATACGGTGGCCTTAAACCGGAGAAAAAGGGACGAGTATTCCCCCGGAGGGGAAACCGGATGGAGGCCCGATCGGGCTCCCATTGTCTATGCTCAGAAAGCCAAAGAAGCTTACAAGAAAGTACCCGTCATTTTGGGAGGACTGGAGGTCAGTTTGCGCCGCCTATCCCATTATGATTATTGGGAAGACAGGGTTCGCAGATCCATTCTTCTGGACTCCCGGGGGGACTTACTGATTTACGGTATGGGGGAAAAGCCCCTCCTGGAAGTTGCTGAAGCTATGGAGGCAGGAATACCTTTACACTACCTCACTTATATTCGAGGTACTGTTTTTCGCTGCGGTGATAGTTCAAAAATGCCTTCGGGCGAAGTGCTTCCTTCTTACGATGAGGTGGCCAGCTCCCGGGGAAAGTTTGCCGAGAGTTTTGTCCAACAGTACCGCAACACTGACCCGGTTAACGGAGAAGTTTTGATAGAACCGTACCGGCACACCTGGGTAGTGCAGAATCCCCCGGCGGAACCTTTTACCCCTGAAGAGCTGGATCGAATTTACCGCCTACCTTTTACCAAGGAGTACCATCCTGACTACGAGGGTAAAGGAGGGATCCCCGCCCTTAAGGAAGTGAAATTTAGCCTGGTGAGTGTGCGGGGTTGTTTTGGGGGGTGTAGTTTTTGCTCTCTTCACTTTCACCAGGGACGGGTAGTGCAGCCCCGCAGCGTGGAAGGAGTAGTGGAAGAAGCCCAGGAGATGATACAGCACCAGGACTTTAAGGGTTACATCCACGACGTAGGGGGTCCTACTGCCAATATTAGAAAGAGGTCCTGCAAAAGGCAGTTGAAGGAGGGTATGTGCCATGACCGGCGTTGCCTGGTTCCTGAACCTTGCCCTAACCTGGAGGTGGACCACCAGGAATATTTCCAACTGCTGCGACAATTACGGAAATTGCCTCGAGTAAAGAAAGTCTTCGTCCGTTCCGGTATCCGCTTTGATTATTTGCTGTATGATCAGCATTATTACCAATATGTAGAAGAACTTTGCCAGCATCATGTAAGCGGACAGTTGAAAGTGGCCCCCGAGCATATATCACCCAGGGTATTAGAGAAAATGGGCAAACCACCCCTGGCAGTTTACCAACAATTTGCAGCGAAGTATAAGGAGATCAACCAAAAATTAGGGAAGAAACAGTACCTGGTGCCTTATTTGATTTCCAGCCATCCGGGTTCTGATCTCCAGGCTGCTATCCAGCTGGCAGAATATCTACGGGAAATTGGGCATGCCCCTCAGCAGGTCCAGGATTTCTATCCTACTCCCGGAACTCTTTCTACCTGCATGTACTATACAGAGATGGATCCCTGGACGGGGGAAGAAGTCTACGTCCCCAAATCCCGCCGGGAAAAAGCCATGCAGAGGGCGCTGATTCAATACCGCAATCCCCGAAATTACCGGTTGGTTCATGAAGCTCTACTCCGGGCAGGCAGGGAAGATCTGATGGGGAACCACCCTGCCTGTTTGATAGGGCCTCCTCCTTCATCTTCGTCCCCTTCGAAGGGGCAAGGCAAAAAATCTAAGCAGTAGTAGCAAAAATCGATTTCTGTTTTTGCAGGAAATCCAGGTTATGTATGGAATAAAGTGTTAATGGTTGGATTGGTATTTTTTCGCATTATATTTTTAATATTATCTTTTTAATATATGGAAGTTATCTAGGTTAACCGAAGGAGGCGAGACAATCTTGGAACAGCATCTTTATCCGTTGACCCCGGAAGAAAAAAACATGGCCGTTTTGGCCCATGTTTTGGCTTTTAGTACTTTTTTAGTTCCTTTGGGAAGTATTTTGGGGCCTTTGATCCTGTGGCTTATCAAAAAAGACGACTCGGAATATATACATTTTCACGGGAAAGAATCCCTTAATTTTCAAATTAGCTGTTTTATATATGCAGTAATCAGTGGGGCTTTAGTAATGGTATTAATAGGCATTTTAATGCTGATAGCCCTGGGTATATTCTGGCTGGTATTAGTTATCATGGCGGCGGTGAAGGCCAGCAATGGGGAGTATTTTCACTATCCCTTGAGTATTCCTTTTATTAAGTAATGGGTTTCGGTTCTTTTAATGAAAAAACTCTCCTGCCTTTATTGGCCGGAGAGTTTTTAGATCTATCCCTTTCCTGAGAATTCCCATGGAATCGAAGTCTATACTTATCTACAGGGAAACTACTATTCTAAGGGTGTTATTTCAGTCTTTTGCTTAGGAAGAAACCTCGTTGGAGAACCATTATTTTTGTTGCTGCGGATTTTGCGCTACCAAATGATAGACCATAGTTGCCACCGCCAAGAAGAACCCTAATAGCAAGAAATAGTTCAGCCCTATCATCCCTATCACTCCTATTCCCTCAGAGATTTAGTTGTTTCCTCTGGCATCCAAGGTCTAATAACAGGATAACCCATTTTAAAAAAGTTGTCAATAAATTTAGATAAGTTAAATATATCACAAGGCAAGTTATTATTGTCACATAATTACGTGAAAGCTTTCACTTTTTCAGGGTGTCGGAAGGTTTCCATATACAGGTTT
>CAZXDQ010000069.1:0-8245 GCA_964639405.1 uncultured Syntrophomonadaceae bacterium
GGGAAAAGGAACCAGTTATTACAAAGGTAAGGTCTTGCAGTGGCTTATCAACTGGTTCTTCTGATTTTTCTTGCAGGTTAACCCCGGCATTTTCTAGTTTTCTTAAAACTTCATGAGTTTGTTCCTGCTTAAAAAACTCCATAATTGACTTGGCTAATTTGGGACCAATTTCAGAAATGGAAACCAGTTGATCGTAATCAGCCTGCATAAGTCGAAACATATTCCCAAAATTCGCTGCCAATAATTGGGACACCCTTTCTCCCACCAAACGTATCCCCAACCCAAAAATAAGTTTGTGCAAGGGATTATTCTTGCTATCTTCTATAGCATCAAGCAGGTTCTGAGCTGACTTGTCTGCCATCCTGTCTAAAAGAATGAGCTTTTCCTTTTCTAAATAATACAAATCACCCACGTCTTTAACTAAACCAGCCTTCCAAAGCTGTTCTGCCACTGCAGGTCCTAAACCATCAATGTCCATAGCTCTTCTAGAGGCAAAATGCACCAGCCTTTCTACTGTTTGAGCAGGACAGGAAGGATTCAAGCAGCGAAGCAGCGCCTCGTCAGGGAGTTTCTGTGTTTGGGAATTACAGGAGGGGCAACGATCAGGCATGAAAAAGGTTTTTTCGCTTCCCGTCCTTTTCTCTTTTAACACGCTCACCACTTCGGGGATAATTTCGCCAGCTTTTTTGATAGTCACCCAATCCCCAATTTTTACGTCTTTTTCTTGTATTATATCTTGATTGTGGAGGCTGGCCCTTTTTACTACGGTGCCCCCAAGATTTATCGGTGCTAACCAAGCTACAGGAGTTATAGCCCCCGTTCTCCCGACATTAACCTCTATATTTTCTACCCGGGTGTTTGCTTCTTCAGAGGGAAATTTGTAAGCTATAGACCAGCGAGGGTTTTTGGAAGTGCTTCCCAATCTATTTTGAAGATCAAAGGAATCAACTTTTATGACCGTTCCATCTGCATCATAAGGAAGTTCTGATCTCTTTTCCTCCCATTGCAAACTGTACTCTATGGCTTCTTCAATATGCTGGCACCATTTCCTCCGGGGATTGACCGGGAAATAAAGTTTTGCCAAATACTCTAAAGCTTCACTATGTCTTTTTACCGGTAAATTATGCTCCACTAAACTATAAAATAAGATTCTCAGTGGGCGCTGAGCAGCCAATCGAGGATCCAGTTGTCGGACAGAACCGGCAGCGGCGTTACGGGGATTAGCAAAGGCAGTCTCTCCCCTCTCGATCCGCTGACGGTTAAGTTCAATGAAATCCTCCCGATACATAAAAACTTCTCCCCGAACTTCCAAATCCAGGGGCTCGGGAAGCCTTAAAGGAGCATCCCAGATAGTCTTTAAATTTGAGGTTACGTCTTCTCCTGCATAGCCGTCACCCCGAGTAGCTCCTCTAACCAGCAATCCTTCTTCATACCTTAAAGTAACCGCCAGACCGTCTAATTTCAATTCCACCATATAGTCTACCTTATTTTCCCCGGCATTTCTCTTTAATCTGGCATCAAACTCCCTGATCTCTTCTGCTGAAAAAGCATTTTCCAAGCTCAACATGGGGATACGGTGTTCCACAGTTTCAAAATAAGATAAAGGCTCTCCCCCTATCCTTTGGGTTGGAGAATCAGGGGTAACCAAGTTAGGGTAAAGTTCCTCTAGATCCATCAATTCTCTCATGAGAGCATCAAAATCTTGGTCAGAAATAATCGGCTCATCTAAAACATGATAACGGTAATTGTGGTAATTAATCCATTCCTTTAATTGCTCTATCCTGGCTGCAGCTTCTTTTTCATCAGAAGGTGCTTTCATAAAATGCCTCCTTACTCTACAGGAGTCTGCAAAAGCTTTAAGGTTTCTACACTGCTCCCCGGTAGTATATTTTAGCGGTAAAATATTTTAAATGATTCGTTTAGCTAACGCTTATCGTTAATCCCCTTTTATTAGTTTAATTCTTGAGAAACAATTTTTTCCACTAACTCCCTGGCTGTAGAATAAGGATCTTTATTTTGCTTCCATACCTCTTCCGCTAGTTCTTCTAATGGCCTAATCTGCTCTACTTTTTTCCAAGCATAATCACTCAGCATCATTTCTACTTGTTCTATCAGTTCCTTTTTGATCCTCTTCTTGCGAATTTCTTTGATATAGCCAGACTCTTGGAGGAATTGATAGTGTTGAAAGATAAAGTCAAACAACTCCCCCACACCCTGGTCTTCTGAAGCTACAGTCTTTATGATTCTAGGGCGCCACTCGCTCTCTGAACCAAGTTCCAGCATTGATTCCAGCTCCACATAAGTCTTCTCCGTGCCGGGAAAGTCGGCTTTGTTGATCACAAAAAGATCAGCAATCTCCATAACTCCAGCCTTAATAGTTTGGACACTGTCTCCTCCTGCCGGAGTCAACACCAAAACTGTAGTGTCGGCATACTGAACAATATCTACTTCCGATTGCCCCACACCCACAGTCTCTAAAATTATTAGATCTTTTTTGAAGGCATCCAATACTTTTGCTGCTTCTCTGGTAGCTCGAGATAGCCCTCCCAAAGCACCTCTAGTCCCCATGCTGCGTATAAAAACCTCAGGGTCTAAGGTATGTTCCTCCAGTAAAAGGACTGCTGGGATCTACTGCTAGAATCCCCACCGATAAATTATCTTTTCTGGCCCTGGTTATCAACTTATCAACTAAAGTGCTTTTTCCCGATCCGGGAGAACCCGTAATACCAACTATATAAGAATGCTGAGTGCTAGAATGTATGTCCCGTAGAATATCATATTTTTCCGGAGCTTCATTTTCGATCAAAGAAATAGCTTTAGCAAGGGCACGCCTGTCTCCACTGAGCAACCTTTCTACCAATTTATCCAAAGCTTTTGCTCCACCACCTTACCCCTAAATTAATACTTCTACCCTAATTATCCTTTACTATCAAAATTCGATCCCTTTAAGAGAGGTAAAACCTTGCGTATAATGATGTTTAATTTCCTTTACTTCACTTACTAAGTCTGCTAACTCCATCACTTCCTCAGAAGCTTCTCTGCCTGTAATTATAACCCCCAAGGGCAGCTTTTGGTTTTTCAAAAAATCGATTACTTCCTCCTGGGGTAAGAGCCCATAACTCAACGCTACATTCAACTCGTCTAAAATCAATAAGTGGTATTGATCGCTCTCGGCTGCCTCTTGAGCTTTTTCCCAGCCTTTTCTTGCCATCTCTACATCCACGGGATCTGGCTCCCCTCGCTTGACAAAAACATCTCTGCCAGCCTTTTCTAAGGTAAAATTGGGAAGTTGCTGGGAAGCTAGGACTTCTCCGTAATCCCTGCCCTTCATGAATTGAATCATGAACACCCGATAACCATGACCTACTGCCCTTAAAGCCTGCCCCACTGCCGTAGTAGTTTTTCCTTTTCCGTCACCAGTAAAAACCATGATTAAACCAGGAGCATCCTCTTTTTTAGAAAACATAAACTGGTAACCTTCTTTCATAATTAATTTTTGGCATCCTTTCGACTTTACTACCTTCTAAAGTTTAATTTATTACATTACTTTAAAACTTCGAGAAATTTTAAGGGAATACCTGCTGATTATTTATTTTGTAGCGCTTTATAGCCTATGTCTCTACGATAATGACAACCCTCAAAGTCCACTTTTCTGCATCCATTATAAACTCGATCCTTGGCCTTTGCTAAGGTTTGGTCCCAAGCCGTTATGCCTAGAACTCTTCCTCCGTTAGTAACCAATTTCCCGTGGTCATATTTGGTGCCGGCATGAAATGCCTCCACCTGAGAAAGTTCTCTTAGCTTTTCTAAACCAGTTATAACTTTTCCTTTCTCATAAGCGCCAGGATACCCCTGTGAAGCCATTACTACACATACAGCAAAATCATCTTTCCATTTTATTTCTCCTTCAATTTTCCCTCCAGCAGCACTGTTCAACCAGGGCACAATGTCAGAATCCATCCGGGGTATCAAGGCTTGGGCCTCGGGATCACCCAAGCGCACATTGAACTCTAACACCTTAATGCTTTTTCCTTCTACCATAAGGCCAGCATATATAATTCCCCGATAGGTGATTCCTTTATCCTTAAGTCCTTGCAAAAGAGGTTCAAAAACCTTTTCTTTAGCCAAATGGATCTTCTCTGGAGACATTACTGGAGCGGGAGAATAAGCCCCCATTCCCCCAGTGTTAGGACCAGTATCACCCTCCCCTACCGGCTTATGATCCTGGGCTGAAGGCATTATCTGTAAATTATCACCATCAGTCAAAGCCAAAAGCGAGGCTTCTTCCCCAGACAATTTATTTTCCAAAACTACTTTTTCTCCAGCTTCTCCAAAACACCTTTCCACCATGATACTGTATAAACCTTCTCTAGCTTCATCTCGGTTGCGGGGTATTAATACTCCTTTACCTGCAGCTAAGCCATTAGCTTTAATAACCGGCAATTCATCTCTACGCAAAATTTCTTCTTCCGCTTGATAGTAATCATCGAATACTTGAAAAGGAGCAGTAGGAATCTCCCATTCTCTCATAAATTCTTTTGCCCAAGATTTACTGCTTTCTAAGAGAGCTCCTTCTTGGGTGGGCCCCAGTATTCTAAACCCCTCATTATAAAAAACATCTACAATTCCCTGTACTAAAGGACCTTCGGGGCCTACTAAAGTAAGGTCGACCTGGTATTCTCTGGCTATTTCTACCATCTGATAAGGTTCCTCTGGATTTCCTTCCAGACAAAGAGCCAAATCTTGCATTCCTGCATTTCCAGGAACAACTATAATCTTCTCCACTTCTGTGCTCTGAGAAATTTTCCAAACGAGGGCGTGTTCTCTTCCTCCTCCCCCTACCACCATAATTCTCATAAAAGTCCCTTCCCCCTATGCACAAATATAATGTGATCTAAGCACTTTGCTTATTGTCGCTTAATTCGTAAACTCCATAAGCTATTTGCATGCTTTCTTGCTTACCACTCTTGATTTAATGCTTAAAATATCTTTTACCCGTAAAAACCATGGCCAAGCCATTAGCATTGCATTCATCAATGGCTTCTTGGTCCCTTAGGGAACCCCCTGGTTGAACAATAGCTTTAATTCCGGCCTTAACAGCATGTTCTACCGCATCGGAAAAAGGGAAAAATGCATCAGATGCCAATACCGCTCCCTCCGCCTTGCTTCCCGCCTGCTCAAGGGCTATTCGGGTTGAAGCCACTCTACTCATTTGACCAGCTCCAACTCCCAACGTTTGCTGCTGGGAAGCCACTACTATAGCGTTGGATTTGACATGTTTTACTACTTTTTGAGCAAACTCCAGATCTTCCCATTGCTGCTGCTCAGGCTCCCGTAAGGTTGCTAATTTTCCTTCTTTTACATTAACCGGTTCCTCGTCTAGCTCCTGGATGAGAAGTCCCCCGGAAACTTTTTTAAAATCCCAAGAATCATCGGAGGCATGAAGGTAAGAAGGTTGAAATGGTATGGTCAATATTCTTACTTCAGGCTTACTGTTTAAAATCTTTAACGCCTCCTCATCGAAAGAAGGCGCTGCTATCACTTCTAAAAATATTTTACTCAACTCCCTCGCAGTGTCGAGATCAACTTTCGTATTGATTGCCACTATGCCTCCAAAAATAGAAACCGGGTCGGATTCATAGGCTTTCTGATAAGCCTCTAAAGTTGTAGAAGCTGTGGCTACTCCGCAGGGATTAGTATGCTTTACTGCTACCACCGTAGGTTGTTCATTGAACTCCTTGACCAGTTCCCAAGCAGCATTCAAATCGTTAAAGTTATTAAAAGATAACTCTTTGCCTTGCCACTGCTTATAATTGGCTAAATCCCCTTCTTTAACTTGGACTTCCCTGTAGAATGCTGCCTGCTGTTGGGGATTCTCCCCGTAGCGCAAATCTTGAGCCTTGCGGTACGGTAAAGCCAGATGAGGTGGAAAAGGAGTTTCTTCGGAAACATTTTGATTAAAATAGGAAGCAATAAAGGCATCATATTCCGCGGTGTGTTGAAAGGCCTCCCTGGCCAATTGGTACCGAAATTCTTCCGCTGGATCTTCTTGCTCATCTAGTGCTTCAATAATCTCTCCATATCGAGAAGGGTTCACTACCACTAGTTTATAAGGATAATTTTTTGCTGCTGCCCTTATCATGGTAGGTCCTCCGATATCAATGTTTTCCAAGGCCTCTTCTTTAGATACTTCCCTTTCCGAAACTACTTCGATAAAGGGATACAAGTTAACGACCACCATATCAATAGGGATTATTCCATGAGCACTTAAATCCCGCAGGTGTTCCTCATTATCCCTTTTAGCCAGTATGCCTCCATGGATCAATGGATGCAATGTTTTAACCCTTCCTTCAAGTATTTCCGGAAAAGTAGTTATTTCCTTAACTTCAGTAACAGGAATTGCTGAATCTTTCAATAAACGTGCAGTTCCTCCCGTAGATACAATGCTCCAGTTTCTGTCAATTAAGTTTTGAGCAAACTCCACCACCCCGTCCTTATTCGAAACGCTAATCAATGCCCTTTTACCTGACAGATTTGTCATACAGATAACACCTTCTTCCTTTAACAGTAATTTCTCCTTTGCAAAACATATCTACTGCTCGGGGATAACAGCGGTGTTCCGCAGCATGAACTCTCTGTTGCAAGGAGTTGACATCGTCTTCTGCCAGCACGGGAACCGCTTCCTGTAAAATTATAGGTCCAGCATCTACTTCCTCCTCCACTATATGTACTGTGCAGCCAGTAATTTTTACCCCATATTCCCAAGCCTGCTCTACTGCATCTAAGCCAGGAAAAGCAGGCAGAAGAGAGGGATGTATGTTCATAACCCTGGCAGGAAATCTTCCCAATAACTCTCCAGACAATACCCTCATAAAGCCAGCTAAAACTACCAATCCGATTCTCTTCTCTTCCAGGAAATCAGCTAAATCTTTTTCGTAATCACTTTTTTGGGCATAATTTTCTGGAGCTATACACCTGTTATCTATACCGTGAAGTTCTGCTCTTTGCAGGGCACCTGCAGAAGCATTATCACTAACTACCACCGAAAGGTGCCCCTGAATCTTTCCTTGCTCTCTCTCATCAATTATTGCTTGCAGATTACTTCCTTTTCCTGAAGCCAGAACTGCAAAGTTGCAACTCATAGAGCATCATACTCTCCTCTCCTGGAAATAGGACAAAATAACTATCAAGCTTGCTTTTATATCTCTCTTTTCCAGTTTACCTGGGGCTCATTATCCTGCTCTAATGGAAACACTTCCCCAATGATCCAAGAATTGAATGCAGAAGCTTCCAGCTCCGATACAATCTCCTTAGCCTCAGAAGGTGGAACTACCAAGACATAACCTATCCCCATATTAAACACCTTGAACATTTCCTCTTTATCCACGCTTCCTTGCTCCTGCAAAAATTTAAACAAAGGGGGAATCCTCCAAGAGGAAGGATCCACCACCGCCTGGGTACCGGCAGGCAGGATCCTGCTCAAATTACCCGGCAAGCCTCCTCCTGTTATGTGAGCCATTCCGTGTATATTATATGTTTTTAACAAAGGTAGCACCGCAGATACGTATATGATTGTTGGTCGGAGAAGTTCTTCTCCTAAGGAAAGCTCTAGTTCCGGAGGTTTAGCATTCAAAGATAGTTGACGATCCTCCAAGATCCTTCTTACTAAAGAAAAACCGTTACTATGCACTCCAGCAGATGCCACTCCGATAATTACATCGCCCTCCACTATAGAAGAGCCATCTATCAAATTTTCTTTTTCCACCATGCCAACCGAAAATCCGGCTAGTTCATATTCTCCTTCCGAATAGAAATCAGGCATCTCAGCGGTTTCGCCGCCCAAAAGGGCGCATCCGCTTTTTCGGCATCCTTCCGCTACTCCGGCAATCACTCCCTGAATCAGATCAGAATCCATTTTCCCCATTGCTAAATAATCTAAAAAAAATAGTGGCTCTGCTCCCTGTACCAGAATATCATTAACACACATTGCCACACAGTCTTCTCCCACTGTCCGGTGTATCCCGGTAGAAAAAGCGATCTTTAATTTAGTCCCCACTCCATCCGCCCCAGCCACCAATAAAGGTTGGTGATATTTTTCTTTATCAAGGGCGAAAAGTCCTCCAAAGCCGCCGATATCATGCACTACTCCAGGCTGGTAAGTGCTGCGAGCCATTCTCTTTATCACTTCTACTGCTTCATCCGCCGCATTCAAATTTACTCCTGCTTTCTGATAATTCCAGCTTTT
>CAZXDQ010000070.1:0-8230 GCA_964639405.1 uncultured Syntrophomonadaceae bacterium
AGGAGAAGATCCACCGGTTTGCTGAAATAGAAGAGGTAAACCCTTTTATTGTGAGAGATTCCTCGAAATGTGTAATGTGCGCTAAGTGTATTAGGGTCTGCCAAGAAGTGGTAGTAGAAGGGGTCCTGGATTACTTTCAACGAGGGTTTGCTAGCAAACCGGCGACTTTTTTGAATGTTCCTTTAGAGGATTCGGAATGCACTTTTTGTGGGGCTTGCATTGCGCTTTGTCCAACTGGCGCCCTGCAGGAAGGAAAAGCGCCTTATCAGGGAGCTTCCAGCATTGCCGTGGAAACTACCTGTCCCTTCTGCAGCTCAGGTTGTCCCCTTTCTCTGGAAGTGAAAGGGGAGAGGATCGTTAGGGCGGCTCCAGGGGGAGGGGATACTTCAGTCCCTGGAACTCTTTGTGTACGGGGCAGTTACGGAGTTGACTTTGTCCACTCCCGAGAAAGGCTTTTAAGTCCTATGGTTAATGAAAACGGCAGCTACAAAGAAGTGACCTGGGAAGAAGCCATACGAACTGCTGCGGACGGATTAAAAAGAATCATGGAAAAGTACGGTAAAAAGTCTTTAGGAGTTTTAGGCTCTCCCTGCTGCACTAACGAAGAAAATTATTTATTACAGCGCTTTGCCAGAACTGTCCTGGGTGATAATCAGATCAATAACAGCAGCAGTTTTTTTCTTGAAACCCTGCACTTGGGTTTGGGTGAGGTAGCGGGTTGTTATACTGCTACCAGTTCTATTGACACTTTAGAGCAGGCAGATTTAATTCTGGTAGTAGGAACTGACCCTACTACGATTGCTCCCCAAGTAGGCTATGCTATTAAAAGGGCTTCCCGCCTGGGGGAAGCTAAAATTATTTTTATTTACCCCCGAAAGAGTAGATTTACTAAATTTGCCAGCCAATGGGTTTGTCCCCACCCCTTTAGCTATGCCTGGTTGTTGAATAGTATGGCCCAGGTAATAATTGAAGAAGGCCTGCTAAATCGGGAATATGTAGGGAGGCATACAGAAAAATTTGCAGCTCTATCCGAGGCTTTAAAGGATTTTTCTCCTGAGGGGGGCAAAAATATAGCAGGAGTTACAGAGGAAGAAATTCGCAGGGCATCTCGATTATATGCAGCAGCAGATAAATCAGCTATTGTGTTTGGCCCAGAAATCACTGGAGCATTCAACGGTAGGGAAAGTGTAAAAGCTTTGGCCAATCTGGCTTTACTTACGGGGAACCTGTGGGGGAAAGGATGCGGGATTTATCCCTTACCAGCAAGCAATAACTCTCAGGGAGCCGCTGAAATGGGGGTTATGCCTCATATGCTCCCCGGGTATCTTTCGGTAGAGGAGGCAAATTCCAGGAAGATATTTGAAAATCTGTGGGGTCAGGAACTTTCTAGAGAGAAAGGGTGGAGCGCCTTAGAAGTATTTGCCAAAGAAGAAAATTACCCCTGGAAAGGAATGTATATAATGGGAGACAATCCAGTTCGCAGTTTTTCTTCCCCCCAAAAAGCAAGGGCCGTTCTTTCTAATCTGGAGTTTTTAGTAGTTCAGGATTTGTATTTTACAGAAAGCGCTAGTTTTGCCAACGTTATCCTGCCGGCAGCAAGTTTTGCGGAAAAAGAGGGGTCTTTTACCAACTTGGATGGAAACATTGGTTGGCTGCGACGGGTCTTGCCTCCGGCAGGGCAAAGTCTTCCGGATTGGAAGATTATACTTAAGTTGGCGCAAGAGATGGGGAATCCTTTTCCCTATACTTCTCTGCAGCAGGTAATAAATGAAATTGAAGAATTTGTTCCCTTGTATGAAGGATACGATATGCCGGAGGAGAGATTGGGAGAAGGAAAGGCTTACTGGGAAGAAAGAAAAAACCAATCATTACAATATATGCACAAATTTCCTACTTTTTCCCTCCCTTCAATGAGTGCCTTTACCCATGAGGAAAGAAACCTTGGGGAAAGCTATCCTTACTGTTTATTCTTGGAAGGTTCGCTAACTTATTTTGGAAGTGGGACTAGAAGTGAACAGTCTACCAGATTAAAAGCATTATATCCCCGGGGAGTTTTGAAAATTGCTCCGGAGGATGCTGACGATCTGTCTTTGGAAAACCAAGATGAAGTAAAAATCACGTCAACTTCAGCAGCTATTAAGCTGCCGGTGGAGATAACTACTGAGGTGTTGGCCGGTACGGTGTCTGTTTCCGCCTTTATTCCAGAAGCCAGGGAACTGTTGGCTCCGGTTTCGGTGGTAGAAGAGAAGGAGGCCTTGCCCGAGGCAGTTTTTGTAAAATTGGAAAGGGTGAACCGGGATGATTGAGAAAAAGATTCCGGAAGTTGATATGGAAAGAGTGAAGTCAATAGTTAATAAACATCAACAGGAGGCATGGCCCCTGATTCCAGTAGTACAGGAAATACAGGCAGAAATAGGATTTATACCTCCCCGAGCAATGCCGACAATAGCGGAGGCTTTGGGATTGTTCCCCAGTGAAGTTCAAGGAGTAGTGTCTTTTTACGAACAGTTGTACACTGAACCCCGGGGGAGGAACGTGGTGAAAGTTTGCCGGGGAACTGCCTGTCACGTTCGTGGAGGTAAGACCATTCTGAAACTGGTTAAACAGCAATTGGAATTGGAAGAAAACCAGACTTCTGAAGATTTGGAATACACTTTAGAAACCGTGGCCTGCCTGGGGGTATGTGCCCTCTCTCCCAGTATGGTCATTAATCAGCAGGTTTATGGCCATATGAATCCCAAGAAGGTGAGGAGCCTGCTTAAAGGGGAGGAGGGTGGCATATGAGGGAGCAGCAAGCTGTATTGGTGTGCCAAGGTACCGGGTGTTACTCCAGCGAGTCGGGGAAGATTTATCAAGCCCTTATAAATGAAGTGGACAGATTAAAAATCTCAGGAACTGCTGTGGATTTTACTGGTTGTCACGGTTTTTGTGAGCAGGGGCCCATAGTGGTAGTGATGCCAGAAGGGATTTTTTATTCCAGGGTGCAGCCCGAAGATGCTAACGAAATAGCTGCGTCCCACCTTAAAGGAGGGGTCCCTGTTGAGCGATTATTTTACCGTGATCCTGCGGATAATCCCGTGCCGTATTATCAAGACATAGATTTTTACAGTAAACAGGAACGACTGATACTACAATACTGCGGACGAATAAATCCGGAAAATATTGAACATTCATTAGAAGTAGGCAGATATTTGGGATTGGAAAAGGTATTGAAGGACATGTCTCCTCGAGAGGTTATTGAAAAAGTAAAAAAAGCAGAACTTCGGGGCAGGGGGGGAGCCGGATTTCCTACCGCCCGGAAGTGGGAGTTTTGTTATGATGCTCCCGGACCCAAAAAGTATGTCATCTGCAACGCCGATGAAGGCGACCCTGGTGCTTTTATGGATCGTTCTCTATTGGAGGCGGACCCCCATGCGGTGGTGGAGGGTCTGATTTTAGCGGGATACGCAGTAGGTGCAGATGAAGGGTATATCTATATCCGGGCTGAATATCCTCTGGCAGTGCATCGTTTGCGTAAAGCCTTACAACAAGCCCAGGAAAAAGGTTTTTTAGGCGAAAACATTCTCGGTTCTGGTTTTAACTTCTCTATAAATATTAAAGAGGGCGCCGGGTCTTTTGTGTGCGGAGAAGAGACCGCCCTTTTAGCTTCTATAGAAAGTAGGCGGGGTATGCCCCGTCCACGGCCTCCCTTCCCTGCTCAATCTGGTTTAAACGAGAAGCCAACCGTGATCAATAATGTTAAGAGCCTAGCAGCGGTTTCAGCCATTCTCGGAGGAGATGGAGAGAAATTTTCCACTTTGGGTACAGAAAAGAATAGAGGCACGGTGGTATTTGCTTTAACTGGCAGAATTGCCAACAGCGGGTTGGTGGAAGTTCCAGCCGGCACTCCCTTGTCTTCCATTATTTTTGATATTGGCGGCGGCATTCCCCGAGAAAAAAGATTTAAGGCGGTACAGACCGGTGGACCTTCCGGCGGCTGCATTCCTTCCCCTTACCTGGACACTCCAGTAGAGTTTGAAAGTTTGGCGCAGCTGGGATCTATAATGGGATCAGGCGGAATGGTAGTCATGGATGAAAACACTTGCATGGTGGAAATTGCCCGGTATTTTCTCAGCTTTACCCAATCGGAGTCCTGCGGCAAGTGTGCCCCTTGTAGGCTGGGGACCAAACAGATGCTGGAGATATTGAATCGCATAACCAACGGTCAGGGAAGAGATGATGATATTGCCCAGTTGTATCGTATAGCCAAGACGGTTAAAGAAGGTTCGCTGTGTGGATTGGGTCAGACCTGTCCGAACCCAGTGCTTACCACTCTGAATTATTTTCGTGAGGAATACGAGTCCCATATAAAGGAGAAAAAATGCCCCGCGGCAGTTTGCGATGCTCTGATGATATCTCCCTGTCAGCATACTTGTCCTGTGGGGGTGGATGTTCCCCGCTATTTGGAAGCCATGTCTCGAGGCGAATACTTGGAAGCCGTGGAAGTTATTAGGGAACGGAATCCTTTCCCGGCTATCTGTGGCCGGATTTGCCATCATCCTTGTGAACAGCGTTGCCGCCGGGGAGAGTTAGATGATGCTTTGGCCATTAAGAGTTTAAAGAGATTTGTGGGAGACTGGTATTTTGCCTCGGCTGGCAATCTTCCTGCACCCCAACCCTTTGAACGCACTCACCCTCAGGAGGTAGCAGTAGTAGGTGCCGGCCCTTGTGGGCTTTCCTGTGCTTATTATTTAGCCCAGATGGGATATGGAGTCACTGTCTTGGAAGCTTTACCAGTAGGAGGGGGGATGCTTTCGATAGCTATTCCGGAATTTCGCTTGCCGGAAGAAGTCATCAGTCAGGAGATAGAATACATCAGGAAGTGTGGAGTGGAAATCCAGTATAATAGTCCAGTCAATGTTAATTTCACAGTGGAAGATCTCAAGGAAAGAGGTTACCATGCTGTTTTTATCGCTGCTGGAGCTCAGAAAAGCCAGCAAATAGGGATTCCTGGAGAAATTGAAGATTTGGAAGGTTTTTATTACGGTCTGCGCTTTTTAAGAGACGTGAAGATAGGAAAGACAGTGAAAATAGGTAAAAAGGCAGTAGTTATTGGTGGCGGCAATGTGGCTTTGGATACTGCCCGTACTGCAGTGCGTTTGGGCGCAGAACAGGTGGAAATACTTTACCGCAGAGATCGGGAAGCAATGTTGGTATCAGATTTTGAGTATCAGGAAGCCCTGGCGGAAGGGGTAGAAGTTAATTTTTTGGTAAGCCCCACCCGTATTCTCAGCAGCAACTGGAAGGTTACGGGAGTTCAGTGCAGCAGGATGCGTTTAGGTGAGCCCGGAAGGGATGGAAGGAGGAAACCTATACCAATTCCTGGTTCTGAGTTTGTAATAGAAGCTGACACCGTTTTTGCTTCAGTGGGACAGGCACCGGATTTATCCTTTTTGCCCCCGGACAGTGCCTTGGAACGCTCCCGGCTTGAAACCCTGGTAGTAGATGAAAATAGACTCTCCACTAATGTTCCCGGGGTGTTTGCCGGCGGGGATTTTGTTTCCGGTCCGGGCATGGTGATAGAAGCCATAGCTGCAGGTCGTAGGGGAGCGTTAGCCATTGATAAATAAGATCCTTCCCGGGTCCTGATGTATGACGCTCAGGAAGAAAGCTACCGGGGGGAGAAGGAAGAAGAGGAAGAAACCGATACCGAACTGGAAGAGGAGTTATGGAAGCCCCAATACCGACCTGCGCCTCCTCAGCTTCCCCAGGAAGAAAGGAGACAAAGTTTTCGAGAAACAGAGCTGTGCTTTTCAGAAGCAGAAGCCTTATACGAATCGAATCGGTGTCTTCGATGCGATCTGGAAAAATAGGATTACTATTATGGAGCAACATCCGAAACGGGAATTAATACTCGAGTCGGGTGCTGCAAATAGAATATTGGAGGTATGAGGATGAAAACAGTTACCAGGCAGAAACCTTTTGATGAAATTTATGCTCAATTGGAAAAGGGGGATCCTGTTTTTATTGTAGGATGCGGCACTTGTGCTACGGTGTTTCAAACCGGAGGGGTAGAACAGGTGATGGCCATGGAAGATAGCTTAAAAAATGCCGGTTTTTTAATCACTGGATGGACAGTTGTTCCTACTGCCTGTGATGAAATGACTTCTGCTTCTGTCAAAGAAAAGGAAACTGCTATCTCTAATGCTAGCGCTATCTTGTCTATGTCTTGCGCTTTTGGAGTACAGAGGCTGACCATGTACCTTAGCAAACCGGTATATCCAGCGCTGGATACTCTTTTTATGGGATTGGAGGAATATCCTGGTTACTATATAGAAGCGTGTGCCCAGTGTGGCCAGTGTGTTCTAGGTTTTACCGCGGGGGTATGTCCTCTGACTGCTTGCCATAAGGGTCTGTTGAATGGTCCATGTGGGGGAACCAATAGAGGTAAGTGCGAAGTGGACAGTGAGAAGGACTGCGCATTTACTTTGATTTACAACCGTTTAAAAGCACAGAACCGCACGGATTTAATGAAAATTTACCACCCTTCCCGCAATGCTCAGATTATGCCCAGACCCAGGGTGCAAACTTTAGATGTAGGGAGGGTGGAAAGTGGAGTTGAAATTTAAACAGCTGCTGGATTCAGGAAAATTTGTGGTAACAGCTGAAGTTGCTCCGCCAAAAGGCTCCAACCTGGAGGAAATGTTTCATCATATAGATCTCTTGAAAGATAAGGTAGATGCTTTAAATGTTACCGATCATCAGAGTTCGGTAATGCGCTTTCCTTCCTTGGGAGGCTGTCTTTCCATAAAGGAGAAGGGAGGGGAGCCAATACTACAAATGACCTGCCGCGATAGGAACCAGCTTGCTCTGCAGTCCGATCTTCTTTTGGCTTATTCCAGGGGAATCCATAATGTACTTTGTCTTACCGGAGATGCTATGACAGTAGGTGATCATAAAGAAGCCCGAGGTATTTTTGAAATGGATTCGGTACAGTTATTGCACGGTATTGACTATCTGGAAGAAGGCAAAGATTTTGGCGGTAATACCCTGGACGGAGAAATTTCTTTTTGCAAAGGAGCCATAGTAACCCCCGAAGCTGATCCGCTGGAACCTCAGTTGCTCAAATTTGAGAAAAAAGTTGATGCTGGAGCCGAATTCTTTCAAACCCAGGCCATTTATGATTTAGAGAAATTTTACGACTTTATGGAACACGCCCGTCAATTTCCGGTAAAAATATTGGCAGGAATAGTACTGTTGACCTCTTCTAAAATGGCCAGGTACATGTCTGAAAACGTCCCGGGTATTTTCGTTCCTCAACACCTGGTGGAGGAACTTAAAAATGTTCCCAAAGGAGGAGCCCTGGATAAAGGCATAGAAATTGCCGGGCGTACCATTAAAACCTTGCGAGAGGAATCTATCTGCGACGGAGTGCATATTATGGCTATTAACAAGGAAGAAGTAGTTCCTCAAATCTTGAAAGCGGCAGGACTGTAAACCTTTAGCCCTTACAATATTTTATTAATTTGCTGGTGGTTAGATATTTTTATCCGCCTGTGAAATTTTAATACCAGGTGTTTTTCCGTAAGGGAAAATTTTGCCCTGGGATTATAGAGTAAACAATATTTTTGGTCATCCTGTGACACGTTTAGAATATTTATTCGCAGCATTTAACATTTTGCTTTTAATTTCGCCTAGATTATACAAAATGCCAATTCAATGCAAATCATAAAGCCACTTTTATAAGTTATTTCATTTTAATTATTATTCTATTCATTGGTAAGAAGGATAACACAGTTAATTTTTTACCCCCGAAAGGAAAATTTCCAGTACTTCTTCAATAACTTCCAGGCGGTTGAAGCTTTGGTAGTCATTGGCTTTTAAGACATCTTCCCAGGCTATAAAAGCTACCACCATTCCGACCAAAGCCCGGGCAGTTATTTGGGGAGTAAAGCTTTTGAATTCCCCGGAAGTCCTTTTTTCTTTTATAAAATCTTCCAGAGGAACGAATATATTTAAGGCTACTTCTTCGATAAATTTTTCTCTCAGGCTGGGAATGAATTGGGCTTCGTAGAGTATGATTTTAAATAAATCGAAGTTACGGTTGATTAAATCCAGGTGAGCTTTTAAGAAATTTCTTAAAGCTGTCCTGGTTTCTTGGCTGGCAGCATTTTGAAATAATTCTGCAATCCCTTGGGTGTTTATTTCCTCCACCAAAGCAAACAACAGGTTTTCTTTGGTGCTAAAATGT
>CAZXDQ010000071.1:0-8189 GCA_964639405.1 uncultured Syntrophomonadaceae bacterium
CTATAGCCCGGGTTTGACTAAAATCTACCAACTGCTCCACATATGAAAGAGAAATATTCTGTTTTCCGTATTGTATACTGTATAATCCTTTGGCAGCGATCTTTACTTTTTTCCCTTTCTGGGGATCCAACCCCCGAGGCAAAACTTTTCTGGGGATAATGTCGCCAAAATGATCCCCTCCTTCTCTCCACCTTCCGGTTTCCATTCTCCGGGCAATGTCTTTGGCCTCCTGGGTTACTTCCCGGGGACGATACTCGTCCATCATAATAACTGTATCCGCTATGTCAAAATAATCTCCAGAACCGCCTAGCACCACCACGGTAGAAACTCCTTCATTTCGGTGAAGAAGTTTCACTTTGTCAATAAAAGGCGTTATGGGTTCTTTGTCTTTAGCTACCAAAGTCTGCATACGCTGATCCCGGATCATGAAATTAGTGGCAGAGGTGTCTTCATCCAGTAATAGCAGGCTGGTACCTACTTCCAGGGCCTCCATTATGTTGGCAGCTTGAGAAGTAGAACCGCTGGCATCTTCGCTGCTAAAAAAGGAAGTGTCCATCTGCCGGGGAAGATTATTTATGAAGGGGCTGATATTTACTCCTGCCACCCGCCTTCCGTCTTCCGCTCTGATTTTTACTGCATCCTCTATAGATACCAGGTTGTCTCGCCCATCTCCTGGAATATGATTATACACTCCTCTTTCCAAGGCTCTAAGCATAGTGGATTTTCCGTGATATCCTCCCCCAACTACCAGGGTAATCCCTTGTGGAACAGCCATTCCTTTTACTTTGCCCTGGTGAGGGGTGTGCACCTCTGCCTCTAGTTCAGGGGGTGACTGAAAAGCCTCTGCCTGGGATTTATCCATAGGAAGATCGCTAGTGCCGCTGCGTCGGGGTAAAATTGAACCATTACTTATGAAAGCTACCCAATTATTTTTCCTTACTTGTTCCCTTAGCTCTTCCTGATCCTCCGCTGCCTGAAGATAAGTCCACATTTCTTGTTGGTTAATAGCCCGCAGGAAAAGGGAGTGGTTTACTATTTCCGGTAATTCCCGGCAAAACATTTCCTCTGCTTCGTGTCCCAAGACCGTTCTTCCCCGGGCAGGTAGTCCAACACTGAAACGCGCTTCCACCAATGAACGATTAACTACCATGGAAGTTCGCTCCAGTATCTCCTGTCCTCCTTTATCTATAGACATCATGCCGCTTTTACCGGTGCCACGGTTCTTATTGACCATTTTCTCTATCTGCCGAGCAAAACAACGAGTTAAATAATCTTCTAGGGCCACCTTTCGTATACGATTGGCATAAAGCTCCGGCGTAAAACCTGCTTTTTGTTGATCTACCCTTACTCTAAGTTTGGAAGGAGAAGCAAAAGGATCTCCCTGCACGTAATCTACATAAAGGTAAAAACCCCTCATTTCGTACTTGCCCTGCAAATCTTTATAGGCCTTATAGCCCTTGCCGTCTATTCTACGGAGAGTTCCAATTAATTCTTTTTCTGTGCTCAACTTTCATTCCTCCTACTAACATGGGTGAATAAAATTGTGGTGGTTTATAGCAATAATTATAACTTTTAGTTAAAAGTTAAGGATTTAAGCAAAGATGTTCTTCAATTGCTGTTCTTATTAAAGAATCCGGGGGTTGGGTATAAATCTGCACCTCTCCTATCCCGGAAGGAAGTACCAAAATTAGCTTCTCGGCTTGTCTTTTTTTATCGTAACGTAAACATTCCCACACTTGCTCTACCTTTAAATTGGGGGGAGGCGCGACTTTTCCTATTCTCTGAAACAAACCTTCCAGGCGCAGCTGTTCCTCCTTGGTGATAAGCCCCAAACTAAGGGATAGGGAAGCAGCCATGCTCATCCCTACTAACACCGCTTCTCCGTGCAAGTAATATTGGTAAGAAGTGGCAGCTTCTAAAGCATGGCCGAAAGTATGGCCCAAATTTAGAATACGACGCAAGCCTTGTTCTTTTGCGTCTTTTTTTACCACTTCCACTTTGTTCTCCAGGGAGCGTATCACGGCATGCTTAATTAAGCTTAATTCCCGCCTTAACAACATTTCATCCACAGATTCCTCTAACCATCTAAAAAAAGCTGGATCTCTCATTACCCCGTATTTTGATACTTCCCCCATCCCCGCGCGAAACTCTCTGTTAAGTAAAGTTAGTAGAGTGCTCAAATCAACCAACACCAGGGAAGGATGGTAAAAAGCCCCAATCAGATTCTTTCCTCGGGAGTGATTGACTCCTACCTTACCTCCCACGCTGCTATCCACCTGGGATAGTAAAGTAGTGGGAATTTGAATATAAGGGACGCCTCGCAGGTAGGTAGCTGCAACAAATCCGGTGACATCCCCTACTACCCCTCCTCCCAAAGCTATCATTAAAGAATTCCTGTCCAACCCCGCTTCTATTGACTGTTGATAAAGCTCCTGAACCAGGTTCAAATTTTTGCTGTTCTCCCCAGGGGGAATTACTCTTTGGTGAACAGTAAAACCAGCTTTTTGCAAACTATGGGTTAGGCTATCTCCGTAGTGTGGCCAAACATTTTCGTCGCTAACCACTAATGTCTTGGAAGGTGGGAATGTTTCCTTCAAAAATTCCCCTCCCACAGAAAGAATTCCTTTTCCTACTACCACCGGGTATCGGTGGCTTTCAATCTCAACCCACAAGTATTCTTTCATTAAATCATTACCTTTTCCTGTAAGTTTAGGCTTGATCCAAGCGTTCTTTTATCCACTCCATATATTCCCTGAAAGAGCTTTTTATCTCTTCCATACTATCACCTGAAAATTTTTCTAACAACGCTGATGAAAGTTCCCAGGCTGCAATAGCCTCCCCTACCACTGAAGCAGCGGGAACTGCACACACGTCGGACCGTTCTACCGTAGCTTTTTTTTCTTCCCTGGTTTCCAGATCTACGCTGGCAAGAGGATCCAGCAAAGTAGGTATGGGCTTCATCGCCGCTCGGAGAACTAACATTTGACCGTTACTAATGCCCCCTTCCACTCCACCGGCATAATTAGTGTTCCGGTAAATGCCCTTTTCAGCTGAATAGTAAAAAGGGTCATGAACTTGGGAACCACGCCGGAAAGCAGAAGCAAACCCCAAACCTGTTTCCACTCCTTTAATTCCTTGAAGGCTCATTAATGCTCCCGCCAAACGACCGTCCAGTTTCCTGTCCCAGTGAACATGACTTCCCAAGCCTGGCGGCACCCCGCTCACCAATATTTCAAAAACTCCCCCTAAAGTATCTTCCCCCCGCCAGGCAGCGTCTATAGCCTCTCGCATCCGTGCTTCTGCCTCGCTATCTCCACAGAATAAAGAAGAATTATCCCTTTTTTCTTTCAAAACTCGCAAGGGAACTCCCTGGAGGCGAGCTTCTACTCCTCCAATAGCAACCACGTGGCTGAAGACCTCTATTCCTAACTCTTCTAACAGCCTTCTGGCCACGCTCCCCACTGCTACTCGCATGGCGGTTTCCCGGGCGCTGGCTCTTTCCAAAACATCCCTTATATCCCGGGTTCTGTATTTCAAGCTTCCCGCAAAATCAACATGGCCAGGACGAGGCAAATTAACTGCTTCCACCTGCTGGTCCTTTTCTCCCTCTGGCGACATAACCTGGCTCCAGTTTACACTATCTTTGTTTTCCACCATCAAAGTCAATGGACTGCCCATAGTGCGGTTAAAGCGGATGCCAGAGAGAAATTTCACCTGGTCGGCCTCTATCTTCATGCGCCCTCCCCGCCCATATCCCTGTTGTCGACGGCTCAAGTGTTTATTAATATAATCGGAGGTTATACGGAGCCCCGCAGGAAGCCCCTCAATAATTCCGGTTAATGCAGGCCCGTGGGATTCCCCTCCGCTTAAATAGCGAAGCATTTTCTAAGCCCCCTTATTATTATTAGATACCAACCTTAGACATTATCGCAGTTACTCTCTAAATTAATCAAATACTTTTTCCAGCCCAATCCGGAGCTGAAACCGCCCCAGCCTCCATCACTACGGACTACCCGGTGACAGGGAATAATTATGGGTAGAGGGTTTAAAGAAAGGGCCCTCCCAACTGCTCGAGCCCCTTTAGGACAACCCACTTCTTGGGCCAGCTCTGCATAACTGCATAAATGCCCATAGGGTAAATGTTTTAAGTGCAGCAGTACTTTTCTAACAAAGGGCGTACATTCAGACCAATCAATAGGATAGTTAAACTCCCTGGGCTCCCCTATTAAATAACTTCGGAGATCATCGGCCAATTGAGGCCAGGGGAGGGAAACTGGAAGGAAAGAATTCTCCGGACCCTTGCCGGGAAATATAAGGCGCTGTAAACCACCTTGGGGATGGTAACAAAGAATAAAATTTCCTTTTCCGGTCTCGATCACAGCTTGAAAAGTTTCCATACCCACTACCCCTCTGGTAAATCACAATAATACTTACTCCTACCAGAAAAACCGGTCAGCCTCTTCACCCCTTTTTCCACTAAAATGTTCAACAGAGAATCAAAATGCCTTCCTACTTGAGCAGGAGAATGAGCATCCGAACCTAGGGTAAACTCCACTCCTTCTTGAAGACATTCTTCTAAAAAGGCCGGGGCAGGATATAGTTCTCCTGCATCCACATCCCAACCCGCAGTATTTAACTCTAAGCAAACCTGATGGCGCCTTAAAGCAACAGCGGCTTTTTTATAGAATGGGGTGACCTCCCGTTCAGGCAAAAAGTGGGCAAACTTCTTTACCGCATCCGCATGGGCTATGATATCAAAAAGCCCACTATTACAAGCTTCTATAATTAGAGAAAAATAGTCCCTGTATATTTCCATCAGTGGACGTCGGTGGTACTCATCACGATAATGAGGATGGGTGCAATCCCAATCCCCTATAAAATGAACCGACCCGATAACATAATCAAAAGGATATTCCTGTAAAATATACGCAATTTCCTCGGTCTTCCCAGGTAGATAATCCACCTCTATCCCTAGTTTTACAGGGATAGTAGACTCCCGTGATATTCGCAATACATGGTCTACATAGTAGGCAAGCTCTTCCGGTTCCATACTAATAGGGGTTTCCAAGTTAATCCCCAACAACTTCAAAGGAAAATGATCAGCAAAGCCTATTTCTTTAATGCCCTTTTGAACGGCAGCATTTCTATACTCTTCTAACTCTCCATGGGCGTGTCGGCAAAGAGAGGTATGAAGATGATAGTCCATCATTTGGTCTTCCCATGCCTTTTCTGCAATTCTTTTATAATATCTTCAAAGGGAATTTGACGAGCCTCCACTGCCACCATAAGATGAAAAATCAAATCTGCCCCTTCCTCTATTACCCGTTCTGGGCTCTCTCTTATATAAGCCAATACCGTTTCCAGGGATTCTTCTCCCATTTTACGAGCTAACTCCTTTTCCCCCTGGTTCAAGAGATGGACAACATAAGAATCAGCAGGCATCTTGGCTTTGCGCTCCCTGATCAACCTTGCCAATTGTAAAAGAAACTCCAGCGAACAAGAATCTTCATCTTCTCCCATTTCTTTTCCATAAGTAGCTTTATCCCCTATGTGGCGGAAAAAGCATGAATGATTACCCGTATGGCAAGCCACTCCTTTTTGTTCTACCAGCAGAAGTAAAGCATCGCCATCGCAATCATAATAAATACCTTTAACTTTTTGTACATTTCCCGACGTTTCTCCCTTTTGCCAGTACTGCTGCCGACTCCGACTCCAGAACCACGCATATCCTGTCTGAAGAGTCTTTCTTACGGCTTCTTCGTCCATATAAGCCAACATTAGAACATCCCGGGAATAAAAATCCTGGATGACTGCCGGCACCAGCCCTTCCCCATCATAATTTATTTCTCCTATACCAGTCTCAGCATCCTCTATTTTGTTATAATTTTCCAATCTTGCACCCCTTCAATTTGATAATTCAGTGTGCCCTAACTGCCGCTAATGCTTCTTTAAAATCTATTTTGCCCGTATATAGCGCTTTGCCGATAATGGCCCCGGAAACTCCCCAAGGGGCCATTTTTTTTATTTCCAGGATATCTTCCAATCGAGAAATTCCTCCAGAAACAATTATGGAAAGCGAGGTGTCCTGGGCAAGATTTTTAAGGGCAGAAAAATTTGGGCCTTCCAAAGTGCCGTCCTTCATGATATCAGTATAAATAATTTCTTTTACTCCTATTTTCTCCAACCTTTTTACCAATTCCTCCACCCTTTCCACTACCTCTTCCTTCCAACCCCGAACCGCTACTTTTCCTTCCCGGGCATCAACCCCTACGATAATTTTTTCTCCAAATGCTGCAAGTAGTTCTTTTAAAAAATCCGGGTTTTCCGCTGCCACAGTCCCCAATATTACTCTATCCGCACCCAATTTTATGGTATCCGCTACTGCTTCCCTGGTTCTCAAGCCTCCCCCTACTTGAATAGGGATGTTTAAATTGGAAGCTATACTTTCAATAACGTTTTGGTGGGTAGTATTACCCTGAAAAGCCCCATCTAAATCCACCACGTGCAAACGCGAGGCTCCCTCTTGTTCCCAACGTATCGCCACTTCTAAAGGTTCGTCTCCGTAGACAGTTTGCAACTCCGGATCTCCCTGCTTCAACCTTACGCAGCGTCCCCCTTTAAGATCTAAGGCGGGTATCAATTACAATAGTAACACCTCTTTATCAATTTATTTTCTACAAACTGCCTTTAGTGGAAGGAACTTCTGAAGAACCACCAGGCAAACCAGCCGCTTCCCCCATGGCTTTTCCTGTACCCTTAAATAAAGCTTCCATAACGTGGTGCAAATTGCTTCCGTGGAATAATTTTATATGAAGATTGAAGCGGCCTTCATTTACTACTGCCCGCCAAAACTCTTCCACCATTTCCGTAGAGATATTTGCCCCTCTACTTTTCTGGAGTAAAGGAACCTCAAAATGTAAATAAGGCCTACCTGAGAGATCCACAGCTACCATTATTAATGCATCATCCATGGGTAGTAAGCAGCTACCAAAACGTTTAATCCCTTTCTTGTCCCCTAAAGATTGGTGAAAAGCCGTTCCTAAGCAGAGCCCAATGTCTTCCACCAAATGATGTTCATCCACTTGAAGATCTCCTTGAGCTTTAATAATAAGGTCAAAACCACCGTGCTTTACCCATTGAGACCACATATGCTCCCAAAAAGGAAGGCCCGTATCGAAATGGGCTTGGCCTTGTCCCTCTAAGGAAAGATCCAGCTCAATCTTCGTTTCTGAAGTAGCACGCTTTATCTCTTTTCTGCGCATATTTGGCAAACAATTACCTCCAAACTTCTTCAGTGAATAGCGAATGATCTACCAGCAGTTCACTATCCCAATATTTTACCCAATTAATTTACACCATTTATGGACCCACAATATTGGAATAACCAAAAGGACATAACTTCAAAATCTTACCATCAGCGCAAGATTTCAGTCAAATTACCTAACTAACCCCCAAGTATTATTCTAAAAAATTTAAGAGGGTACTGCCAGGTAAAAATCCCTAATTTCTTCTTTATTTAATGATTTACTGGTCATCAACCAAAAAACCCACTCTTCTCGGTGATAAAAATAAAGATATTGGAAATTGTTATAGGGTTTCCTTAATTGAGTGTGAACAATAAGGGAACCATCAACTCGATTCCCTTCTTCCAATTTCCATTCTTGCATCTTTGAAAAAGAATCGCTTTCGCGCAAGCCCTCAGTCATTAAGTCAAAGAGATTAACCGCCAGCTTATCTTCTTTTAACTCAAAAGCCCACCATATGACTTCTTTTTCTTCATCTCGATAGTAGGGCACATAACAATTTTCAACCTGAAGTTCAGTACCTAAAAAACTGCTAACCACTGGAAGGGTCTCTTTTCCTCCCAATTTCTGGGAAAGCCGAAAATTGCCCACCTTCTGGGGTAGAAAACCTGGAGAAGGATCCTCTCCCTTCCTTAACTCTTTACTTTCAAACCAGTTTTCCTCTTGGGAGAGGGTTTCATAAGAGGGCTCCTCTGTTTTTTCAACAGCATTCTGAGGAGAGCCTAACCAGTAACCAAATAAAAAAATAATCGCAACCCCTGCTATAATCAATACTCCGTATTTACCTGTAAACGACAAAAAGCTCCCTCCCCAGGGGATTCATTGTTAATTTGCAAACTGGTTTTATGCTTTAAATTTACTTATTCGACAAAATTTATTCATATC
>CAZXDQ010000072.1:0-8184 GCA_964639405.1 uncultured Syntrophomonadaceae bacterium
CATTTGGTGCCTTTAATCTTTTTGGGCCAGATAATTTTGGGCAGGGGGAAATATTTTCGGAGGTCTTATTTGGATAGGCCAGTAGTAGTAGTCAAAAGGGAGGGACTCACCGGAGATGCAAATTATTATTATCGGGGGCGGAGGAGTAGGTTACGACTTAGCCCGCAGCCTTTCTACCAAAAACCAGGACGTAGTGGTGGTGGAAAAGGATCCCCAGAAGGTCCGCCGCCTGGATGACAACTTAGATGTTATGGTGATTCAAGACAACGGCGCCAGTGCCAAAGTGCTCCAGCAGGCGGGGGTTAAATCGGCGGAAATGCTCATTGCGGTAACTCAGCATGATGAGGTCAATATTATTGCCTGTATGCTGGGCAAACGCATGGGCGTTCCCACAACAGTAGCGCGGATAAAAGAAGAGGAGTATATGGAAAACACTTCTATTCTCTCCAAGGAGCAGTTGGGAATAGATTTTATTATTAACCCCGACAAGGTGGCCGCCCAGGAAATCTCTCACGTCATCCATTTCCCTGATGCCAGCGAAGTAGAATATTTTGCCGGCGGCAAAGTAAAGCTGGTGAGCATTACGGTGGACGAGAGGGCCCACATAACCAACAAATCTCTCCTGGAAGCTCCTCTGCCTGCTGGCTGCATTGTGGTGGGCATAGACCGCCCGGGGGAAAAGTTCATTGTGCCCAGCGGCAGGGATGTAGTAAAACCGGGAGACAAGATCTATCTCCTGGGCAATTCCCGGGTTTTGCGCAACGTGAGCTGGCTGTTGGATCATTACCGCAAGAGGGCTTACCGGGTAACTATTTTGGGCGGTGGTTACGTAGGCTATAAAGTAGCCCAGTTGCTGGCCTCCGATCGGACTCCCAATTTTTCCGTTAAACTGGTGGATAGGGACCCGGAACGCTGCCAGGAGTTGAGCGGCAGTTTGACCCGCACTATGGTGCTCCAGGGAGACGCTACCGATTTGTCCTTTTACAAAGCGGAGGAAATAGAAGAAGCCGACGTAGTGGTGGTGGTCACCGGGGAGGACCGCACTAACATCGTAGCGGCAGTATTGGCTCACCAATTAGGAGTTAAAAAGGTAGTTTGTGAGGTTAAGAACCCTGAATATGTGCCCGTTTATTTGAAACTGGGCATCGACAGTTTGGTTAACCCCCACATGCTGGCCGCATCCCGAATTCTGCGGTTTACCCGCCGGGAAGACGTGATATCCTTTTCTATTCTTCAGGATCAGAACGCTGAGGTCATCGAGATGGTATTGCCTCCTAATGCGCGGGTAGCAGGAAAAAAGGTCTCCCGGGCGGGATTTCCCAAAGGTATGATTATTGGTGCTTTGGTAAGAGGAGAAGAAATAATTATTCCCCATGGAGAGACTGTGCTGGAGCCAGGTGATCGCCTGGTAGTATTTACTATACCTTCGGTTAGCGACAACCTAAACAAGTATTTTGCGGGAAGCAAGAAAGTGTCTCAGGAACAGAAAAAAAGTTTGGTGGATATCCAGGAAATTTAAAGGTAGTGAAACCCGTTTATGAATAATTTTTCCATGCTGCATTTTTTGGGGAATTTGCTACTGGCTTTGGCCGGGTTGATGCTTTTAGTTGCTCTGTATTCCCTGGCGCTGGGAGAACCCGATGCCGGGAGCTTGTTCTCTGCCGTGTTGGTGACTGCGACAGTAGGCCTGGTGGGCAGGTTTATCCTTTACCGAAGAAAAGAAATGACCCTGACGGAAAGTTTTTCCCTAGTGGCTTTGGCCTGGGTGTTAGCCGGGGTTTTTGGCGCTCTGCCTTATTATTTCTTTGGAGTGTTCGACAGCTATCTGGATGCTTTTTTCGAATCCGTCTCCGGTTTTACCACTACCGGAGCCACCCTCCTGGAAAATATTGAAAGCCTGCCCCGGGGGTTAATTTTGTGGAGAAGTATGACCCAGTGGTTGGGCGGCATGGGCATAATTGTGCTCTTCGTAGCATTCCTGCCCCGCATTGGTATCCGGGGCCTTAACTTGGTTAAGGCGGAACTCCCTGGCCCCTTGAAGGAAAGGGTGGTGCCCCGGGTTACCCAAATGGCCAAGTACCTTTGGCTTATTTACGTTTCTTTTACCCTGCTCCTCATAATCCTTTTAATTATAAGCGGGGTATCTCCTTTTTTATCCGTGAATCACGCATTCACTACTATGCCCACTGGAGGTTTTTCCCCTCTGGATGACAGTATTGCCGGTCTTAACAACCCGGCTGCTGAGTATATTACTATTGTGTTTATGTTTCTGGCGGGGGTTAACTTTGCCCTGTACTATTTGCTGCTGCGGGGGGACTACCGCCCTATTTTCCAGAACGAAGAGCTGAAGTTTTACACAGGAGTGGGGGTAGCCTTTATTTTAGTAACTGCTCTTATCCTGTTAGGTAGTTACGGTTACGGGGTGGAAGAGGCCTTCCGTAGAGGAGCTTTTCAGGTAATTTCCATTTTTACCACCACCGGATATGTAACGGATGACTACTGCGCTTGGCCGCCTTTTCTGCGAACCTTACTGTTGATCTTCATGTTTTTTGGCGGTATGGGGGGTTCCACCGGGGGATCCATGAAGCAGGCCCGGATCCTGCTGGTGTTGAAGATGGCGGTTCAGGAAGTGTCCCGGCTGGTCCATCCTTCCGTGGTATCTTCGGTTAAAATGGGGAATAAAATTGTCCACCAGGACATTCTCCGGAGTGTTTCCGGTTTTATCTTTTTGTACCTGTTTTTCCACGTGGTTACTACCTTGTTGCTTAGTGCCATGGGCCTGGATCTGGTCACTTCTTTTTCCGCTTCTGCAGCCTCCATTGGCAATGTGGGTCCAGGTTTAGAACTGGTAGGTCCCGAGGAAACCTACCAGGCAATCCCGGCAGCGGGGCGTTTGCTTTTAAGTCTGGTGATGATCCTGGGGCGGCTGGAGATCTTTACGGTGCTGATATTTTTTACCTTTATAATCCGCCGCTAGGAGGTAAATGCTGGTGTTGGCCATAAACGATGCTTTTAAAAAGATAAACGGGGGTAATTATCTACCCATCTACCTGTGGGTGGGGGAAGAGGAATACCTGAAGGAGCGGCTGCTGCAGACCTTGTGCGACAACTACTTGGGAGAAGGGGAAGCCCGGCACCGGGTCCGCCGGGTAGAAGGGAAGGAAATCTCTCTTGCCTGGTTGTTGGAGGATCTTAGGCGCCCCGATCTTTTTTCTGGAGGCAGGGAAATAGTAGTTTTCAAAAACCCGCCCTTTCTTAAATCTGCCCCTACTGCTGGAAAGAAGGAAGGGGAAGCGGCAGAAGGAGAGCTAGAGGAGGGAAGCCGAGAAAGTAACAGGAAGAGTTCAAAAAAGAAAGCAGGTCAGGAGGAAGAAAACCTTCTTACTACCTTCTGGGAAGAGGAAAAGGATAGAGAGGTTCCCACCGGCATAGTGGTGCTTTGGGCACCAGCGGCAGACCGGCGCAAAAAGATCTTCCGTTTCCTGGAGCAAAACCAGGGAGTGGTAAACTGCGCTCCCTTGAGAGGGGAAGCCCTAAAAAAATGGATAAAGAAGGAAGCTTCCCGCTGGGGCAAAGAAATTCCTCCTGCAGCCGTGGAAAAACTGCTTATTTCCACGGAAGGGGATATGCAGCGTATTTCCCGGGAAATAAATAAGCTGGCTACTTATCTGGAAGAAGGGGAGACCTCCATCCCCCCTGAATTAGTGGATGAGTTGGTCTACCGCAGCCCTCAGGGAAACATATTCCAACTAACAGACGCTTTGGGAGAAAGAGATCTGGCCCTGGCTCATCAGCAGTTGTTAGAACTTTTCCAGTCGGGGGAACCGCCGATCAAGATCCTTTTTATGATTGTGCGCCATTTCCGCTTGCTAACCAGCGCTTTTTCTTGGTTGCAAAGCGGACGTTCTAAAGAAGAACTTCCTTCCCTGTTGCAAGTGCCCCCTTTTGTGGCCCGCAAATTGCATACCCAGGCGAAAGGTTACCGTATGGAGGAATTAGTGGAAATTTACCAGATCCTGCATCAGATAGACCTGGAAATTAAGCGGGGCCAAGTGGATCCCCATCAAGGCTTAGAATTGCTGCTGGGCAGACTTTATCAGGCTCAATAGAATAACTTTCCCCCACCATGAATCCCCAGGATTTTTAAAAAATGGTTTTGAGTAAAGTTTGCTATTTATATGAAAAACCTGCTTCCTCTAATAAGTGGAACCAGGCTTCTCTTAGAAAATACTCCGATTACTTGACCGGGGCATTTAGATGAAATTTTTAACTACCGTTGACAGTCACTCCGCCATTAGCAATCTGACCATCTTGGCTTTTTAACGGCCTGAGTAGTAACTGAAATTTTTAACTGGCTTTTTCTTGTTGGAAAGCGCTGAATTTGCGCATTAGCTGTGATTTCTTGCGGGCAGCGTTGTTTTTGTGAATCACACCTTTGGCCACAGCCTTATCAATCATGCGAACGGCTTTTTTCATGTTGACGTGAGCTTCTTCTGCATCGCCCCTCTTCAGGCTTTCCTCGAAACGCCTCATTGCCGTTTTCATCCTGCTTTTTACGGCCTTATTGATCTGGGTGCGTTTGGCAATTTGTTTCATCCGCTTGCGGGCGGTAGGAGTATTTGGCAACGATTCCACCTCCTTGTCTTCGCTAGTTTATAGATAAATTTAAGATCTTCTAGTTAAACAACCTTCAGCATTTTACCATTAAAAGCTATCCCTTGCAAGGCAGATTCATTTCTACCCTGGTTTTCGGGCATAAGCAGAGCTGTTGTAGAGGGGAAGCACATGTTTTTTGCCCCGGCAGACTGGGTAGTTCTGCCTTCCAGAAAACTGATTTTATGGGTTAAATAAAGGGTGCATCCCCTTGGCGGGGTGGGATCTTCTATCTATCTGCTCGGGGTAGATACACCCGGAAAATACTGCCCTTATCCAGTTCGCTGTTTGCTTCTACCCAACCCCCGTGCATTTCCACCAGTTGTTTGACAATAGCCAGCCCCAGTCCTGATCCTCCGTCCTCCCTCTGGCGGGATTTATCCACCTTGTAGAATCTCTCCCATATGTGTTCCAGATCTTCGGCGGGGATGCCTGTGCCCCGGTCTACCACTTCGTAAACCACGTTTTGGTCCTGGAGATACATGGTTAAGTTCACTTCCTCTCCCGGGGGAGAGTAATCCACCGCGTTTTCTAAAATATTGGTCAAGACTTCATGAATGCGGTTAGCATCGGCATGGATGGGCGGCAGTTCCTGGTTTTGAGGAACGGAGAAGTTTAACTCCACTCCTTTTTGCTGGGCTTTTGGCTTTATGCTATCTACGCTGAGACGAGCGGGATCTAAGGGAGAAATGAGTTCCCTGTCCAGGGTTTGCTGTCCACATTCCAGCCGGGATAAGTTCATCAAGTCTTCCACTAGCCGGCTTAAGTGTACTGAGTTGTCCAGAATAATCTTCAGGTACTTTTCCCGGTCTTCTTCCTGGATGAGCCCGTCCAGCATCAGCTCAGCGTATCCCTGCATGGAAGACAGGGGGGCTTTCAGTTCGTGGGAAACGTTAGCTATTAGTTGGCGGCGGAATTCTTCTAAACGATTTTGCTCTTCAATGGTCCTTTCCACCTGTTCTACCGAGTAGTTAAAGGTGTGGGCCAGGTTGCCGATTTCATCCTGGGACCCGGTGTCCAGGTCCACCTTCTGCCTGAAGTTGCCGGCAGCCAGGTCTAAAGCGGCGCGGTTTATTTTTTGTATAGGGTTGGTCAACTTTTTAGCCAGGGAAAAAGCCAACAGCCCTGCTGCCAGAACTCCTATGAAGCCCGAGTACAAAATAAGCTGACTGATTTGGGTAATAGTCTCTTCAACTCCCAATAGAGGAGCACTCAGGGTTACCATGCCGATAACTTCAGGGGGTTCTTCTTCGGATTCTTCTCCCCCCGAGGGATTGTTGGAAGGATGGTTAGAAGAATTATTGGACGGATTGTGATTTCCCTCTTCTGCGCTATTTTGATTTTCTGTTTCTTCTTCTTCCTCTTCTTCGCCTTCCTCTTCTTCTTCCAAATCTGCTTCCTCTTCGTGTCTTTCCCGTAGTTCTTCCTCTTCTTCCTCCCTTTCTTCTTCCTCTTCCTCGTCAATTTCTTTTATAGGGGCGGCGACCATCAACCGCTGCATTTGGGGCCCGTAAATTTTTTTGGTGAGCATATTACCTTCCAGCACGTGCTCAATTTCGCTTTCTTCCAGCTCCACCTCTTCCTTCTGGGGATCTTCCAGCTCGGTTGTTTCGCTGTCTTCTTCATCATCTGGTTTGGTTACTGATAAAAGGTCCCCCTGGTCGTCGATTACTCTAATAGTGGAATCCAGGGAGTAGGCCAAAGTTTCCGCAGTTTTTTCCACCTCTTGCAAGTCTCCCTGGTGAAAATCTTTTTCCAGGAGATAGGCGGCATCTCGGGCTTGGGCAGTAAGCTCCCACTCCCGGGCGCCGAAAAAATAATTTTCTAGCAGGTAGGTGAGGAGCACGCCCATAATCAGCAGGGTAATTACTACCACCACAAAGTGAGACACCATCAGCTTGCCCAGAAGGCTTCGGAGCCGGTATTTCTTTAGGAATTTCATGCTTCCTTCACCTCGAACTTGTAACCGTGCCCCCATACCGTTTGGATATAAGTGAGGTCAGGATCCAGGTGCCCAATCTTATTGCGCAGGCGCTTGATGTGTTCGTCCACAGTCCTGGTGCTGTCCACCGGGTAGTCGTACTTCCAGATTTCTTTCAGCAAGTCGTGCCGGGAATAGGTTTTACCCTGGTTGCGCATGAGAAAAGCCAGCAGATCCAGTTCTTTGGGGGTAAGGAGCAGTTCTTCGTGGTGGACCAGAGCCAGGTGTTCCTGAAGATTAACCCTCAAATTGCCGGCTTCAAAGTAGTTTTTGGCTGGATTGTAGCTGTCATACCTGCGGAGGAGGGCTTTTACCCGGGCTGCCAGTTCACGGGGGCTGAAGGGCTTGGTGATGTAGTCGTCAGCTCCCATTTCCAGACCCAATACCCGATCCACTTCCTCTCCTTTAGCAGTAAGCATTATTACCGGCACTCCTCGGTTGGAACTGTTTCTTACTTCTTGGCAGATTTCCAGGCCATCTTTGCCGGGCAGCATAATATCCAAGATGATCACCTGGTAGTCTCCGGTGGTAGCTTCTTCCAGGCCAGTGTCGCCGTCCAGGGCGGTAGTTACCTGATGCTCCTGCGCCTCCAAGGAGAGTTTAACCATTTCGCAGATCTGGGGATCATCATCTACAATTAATATGCGGTTGCTCATCCACTTAACCGCTCCTTTGCGGTTATTTTAGTTATTTCATATTATATCAGATTTGGCAATTAATAAAACCGGGTTTAAGTAATAACGGGAGGAAAATAAAAGGGGAAGGCTGACGGAGTTGTTTAATCTCCCTCTGCCTTCCTCCTTCTATCTTGCCTGCTTTTTTGAGAATATTTTCCTTCAGAGGTTCTATAGCAGTGCTTGCTGCTTCCTAAGCTGCTTTTCTAGGCCTCTTTCCCAGAGTCCGGCAGATGGAAAGATGGCTTTGTAATTTTATGGAGAATGGCTGCTGGCACCATGGGTCAGCAGCCGCTAGTGAAAAAACTCTACATCTGCAGATTTATCGTTGGCCCCCTGGGATTTACTTCATAAATACCTTTTGTTTACTTCTGTTTTTATCCTTCCTCCTCTTCATCTTCTTCTTCCACTACTTCTTCTTCCTCTTCTTCTTCGTAAGCCTCTTCTTCTTCCTCTTCTACTTCTTCTTCCGGTTCTTCTTCCGGCATTTCTTCTTCCGCTTCGCAGCCCACCATAGCTAGTGTTCCTACCAGCATTAGCAGAACAAATAAGACCGCCAGTGCTTTTTTCATCTTTTTTCACCTCCTCTGTTCAAATTTTGCCCAGCATATTAATTAATACTATTATATTCTCTTTTATTGCTCGATATCCTCCTTGTCGGATAAAGTTTACAAAAAATTTATAATTGCTGCCATTTTTTGGTTTAGTTTTGGATTATTATCAGCTTAAAGAAAAGTGGAATTACGGTTGTTTTTCTTCTCGGTTTGTGATAAATCTTTATGTGAAAACCTTTTTTTTTGTAACTTTTTGTAGGTGGCAGTTTATGCTTTTTAGGGAAAGTTTAAATAATATTTTTGAAGGGTTTTTGACAGAAGA
>CAZXDQ010000073.1:0-8077 GCA_964639405.1 uncultured Syntrophomonadaceae bacterium
AGGTTTAGTGGCCGGTTTAAACGCCGTAGCTTATTTAAAAGGCTATCCCGCGGTGGAATTTCCTACCGACACAGCCATTGGAGCGTTAAGCAGGTCTATTGCTACCGCTAAACCGGAAAATTTTCAACCTATGAACGTAAATTTCGGCATGTTTCCTTCATTGTCACGAAAAATGTCAAAGAAACAAAAACGCGAATATATGGCTAAAAGAGCTTTAGAAAGCTTAGAAGCTTTCAGAAAAAAACATCCCGTGTTTATTGCATAACCATACCCTTTGTGCTAATATTTGAAAAGGGGAGAGAAATGCAGCAATGGCTGAAGGATTTTCTAGATTACCTGGCTTTTGAGAAAAATGCATCAATATTAACTATATACTCCTATCAAAGAGACGTGGAACAGTTTCTATTTTTTTGCAGTCAATTGGAGATACCTGCTAACCAAGTCAAAAAAAATGAACTTAGGGATTTTTTGGCTTGCTTAATTGATCAGGGATACGCCAGGAGTTCTATTTCTAGAAAACTTTCGGCAGTCCGTTCATTTTACAGATATTTGCAGCGGGAGGGAATAGTATCCCATTCAGTTTGGGCCAGCGTGGGCACCCCCAAAACACCCCAAACCTTGCCAAAATTTTTGTATTACGAACAGGTAAAAAAACTTTTAGATTACCCTAATCAAAATTATCCGTTAGGAATTAGAGATAGGACAATTTTAGAGCTTTTATATGGTAGTGGTATGAGGGTGGATGAACTAGTTAATCTTGATATAAAAAATTGTGACCTGGAGCAAAAATTGGTTAAAGTTACAGGAAAAGGTTCTAAAGAAAGAATTCTTCCTATAGGGAACCCTTCCGCTTACTATTTGAGGAAATATTTAAATTTTGCTAGACCACAACTACTTAAAAACGCAAAAATACAAGACAAAGAAGAACAAACGTCATTATTCTTAAATAATTGGGGAAATCCTATCAGCCACCGAGGAATTAGGTTCATCTGCCATCAGTACATTACTAAATTATCCCAGGTAGAAGGAATATCCCCTCATGCTTTAAGGCACTCTTTCGCCACTCATATGCTAGAGAATGGTGCAGATATAAGAGCTGTCCAGGAGTTACTGGGTCATGTTAATGTTTCGACCACCCAAATTTACACTCATATAACCAAAGCAAGATTACAAGAAATTTACTATGATACACACCCCAGAGCGTAAGTAAGCACTGGGAAATATAAATATAATTTTATTAATTTCAAAGGTCGGGGAAAATGATTTACGGAACTACTATTATTGCCGTTAAAAAAAACCAGCATGTAGCTATCGGTGGCGATGGACAAATTACTTTGAGCAACAACACTATTATTAAGCAAGGAGCCAGAAAAGTCCGACGGCTATTTCATGATAGAATAGTTGCCGGATTTGCTGGTTCAGTAGCTGATGCCATTACTCTTTTTGAAAAATTTGAAGGCAAATTAGACTCTTATCAAGGTAATTTAAAAAGAGCAGCTGTAGAATTGGCTCAAGACTGGCGCACTGATCGCGCCTTGAGGAGATTAGAAGCTCTTTTGATTGCCGCCAGCAAAGATGATTTGCTGATTGTTTCAGGCACTGGAGAAGTCATTGAACCTGACGATGAAATTGCTGCCGTGGGTTCGGGCGCGCCTTATGCCCACGCTGCTGCTAAGGCTCTCTGTGGTTTTACTGAGTTGTCATCCTTGGAAATTGTTAAAGAATCTCTTTTAATATCATCTCAAATATGTATATATACTAACAATCAAATCGTTACGGAGGAATTGTAATTTGCTGGAGCAAGAATTGACCCCCCGGGAAATGGTTCGAGAATTGGACAAGTACATTATTGGACAGGAAGAAGCGAAAAAAAGTGTTGCCGTTGCAGTTCGCAACCGCCATCGGAGGAAAATGCTCCCATCAGAATTGCAAGATGAAGTGATGCCTAAAAATATAATTATGATAGGTCCCACGGGAGTGGGAAAAACAGAAATAGCCAGGCGTCTTGCTAAGTTAGTTAATGCTCCCTTCGTAAAAGTTGAAGCCAGTAAGTTTACTGAAGTAGGATACATGGGAAGAGATGTAGAATCTATGATCAGAGATCTGGTGGAAACCTGTATAAGAATGATACAAACCCACAGGATGGATGAAGTACAGGAGGAAGCGGCAGTTCGGGCGGAAGAAAGGATCATAGATGTATTGGCTCCTCTGCCTAAAAAAGAAAGCAAGGAAAAGAATCCCCTTAGCTTTTTGCTATCATCTGGCAATTGGCAAGAAGAAACCTCGGACGATGATTTTCAAGCCAAGCAGGAGAGAGTTAAAAAAGAGAGAAAACTTATTAAAGATAGACTGGATAAAGGTTTAATGGAAGATGAGTTAATTGAGATAGAGGTAGAAGACAAGAAACCCCCCATGCTGGAGGTATTTTCTGGTCAACAGATGGAAGAAATGGGCATAAACATGCAGGACCTTTTTGGAACTATGCTCCCTACCAAAAAGAAAAAGAAAAAGGTAAAAGTAAGAGAAGCTCGCCAAATTCTGCAGCAGGAAGAAGCCCAAAAAATGGTTGATATGGATGCAGTAACTAGCGAAGCTATCAAGAGGACTGAACAATTAGGGATAATATTCTTAGATGAATTGGACAAAATTACTGAGAAAGAGGGTGTTACTGGAGCTGGAGTTTCACGGGAAGGGGTCCAAAGAGACATTTTGCCCATTGTAGAGGGTTCTACTGTTATGACCAAATACGGTCCGGTAAATACTGAGCACATTCTATTTATTGCTGCAGGAGCTTTTCATGTATCCAAGCCATCCGATTTGATACCCGAGTTACAAGGACGTTTCCCAATAAGAGTGGAGCTCGAAAGTTTAACCAAGGAAGACTTCAGGCAGATCCTTACTGAACCGGATAACTCTTTGATAAGGCAGTATACAGCATTATTGGCTACGGAAGGGGTGAAATTAACTTTTGCGGATAACACTCTGGATAAAATAGCAGAAATGGCTTGTGAATTAAACGCTGACATGGAAAATATTGGGGCCCGGAGACTGCATACCATATTGGAAAAACTGGTAGAAGATCTTTCCTTTGAGGCTCCAGAGCAAGCAGGTGCTGAAGTAATGATTGATCAACATTACGTAGAAAAGAAATTGGACAAGATTGTAAAGAACAAAGACTTGAGTAAGTATATTCTGTAAACTCATAATATGAAAAAGAAAAGAAAGGATGGTTAAAATGATTTCTTCTCCCCTGTTAGAGAAAACCAGGCGAATTAATAAGATTCTCCAGAGGACTGCTGGACAACACGTAGACTTCAAAGAAGTAGCACACGTGTTGAAGAATGTCATTAACGCCAATACTTACATTGCTGACAACCAAGGAGCGATTTTGGGATATAGCCTGGTTGAAGAATTTGAATGCGAGTTAATGCTGGAAGAAGTGCTAAAAAAGGGATATTTTCCGGGGGACTACAATGAATTCCTTATGAAAAACGAGGACCCCAGGGTTAATTTAAGACAAAAAACTAATGATTGCGTTTTTTTTGACGAGAAGAGTTGTTTGTTTACCAATAAAATTACCACTGTAATTCCAATAATTGGAGGCGGCCAGAGACTAGGCACCTTGCTGATAGCCCGCTTCAATGAATTGTTTGATGCTGAAGACTTAATTGGCAGAAACTGGCGCTACGGTAGTAGGGATGTACATCTTGCTGTCCAGAGCAGAAAGAATGGAAGAGGAGGCTAGAAACAAGGCTGTGGTGCAGTTAGCTATAGCTACACTTTCATATTCAGAATTGGAAGCAGTAGAGCACATTTTTGATGAATTAGACGGTAATGAAGGTCTGTTAGTAGCCAGCAAGATAGCCGATCAATTGGGCATTACCCGCTCAGTTATAGTTAATGCCCTTAGAAAATTCGAAAGTGCCGGGGTTATAGAGTCTCGCTCCTTGGGAATGAAAGGCACCTATATTAAGGTTTTGAACCCTTATCTGTTAGATTATTTAAAAAAGGATAAAACCTCTTCTTGGTAAACTATTACTTTGCTCCATAATATATAAGAACTGGCTTAAAAATAGAGTAATTAAAAGAATTACTCTATTTTTTTACATAAACTGTTAATATTGCTTCAGGGGTAAAACTATGCTATACTACCCATGGCATTACTAGCAATACCCACGGTTACGATTTTTGCTGAGGTGCTTTCCCTTTAGGGAAGGTTTGGCAAAAAGATGAATGGCCGGAGGAACAACCTAAAATAAAGGAGAGATGATTTTGTCAGTAGTAACCATGAAGCAGCTTCTCGAAGCGGGGGTGCATTTCGGGCACCAAACCAGACGTTGGAACCCCAAGATGAAAAAGTACATCTTTACAGAAAGAAATGGCATCTACATTATTGACCTGCAGCAAACGGTATCCCTTTTAGATCAAACTTACAAGTATGTTCGTAACTTAGTAGCGGATGGAGGCAAAATTCTTTTGGTAGGAACCAAAAAACAAGCCCAGGAATCCATCCAGGTAGAAGCAGAGCGCTGTGGAATGCCTTATGTGAATCAGAGATGGTTAGGAGGTATGCTTACTAACTTCCGTACCATAAAAAAGCGGCTAGATCGCCTGTTTGAATTAGAACGCATGGAAGAAGATGGCACTATGGAAGTGCTACCCAAAAAAGAAGTTATTTCATTGAATCGCGAAAAAGAAAAACTGGTTAAATTCTTAGGCGGCATCCGGAACATGAAAGAACTCCCCGATGCTGTCTATATTGTAGACCCGCGCAAAGAAAAAATTGCTGTAGCTGAAGCCAAGAAACTAGAAATACCTATAATTTCAATCGTAGACACCAACTGCGATCCCGATGAAATTGATCACACTATCCCTGGCAATGATGATGCTATCAGGGCAGTAAAGCTGATCACCTCTATCATTGCCAACGCTGTAATTGAAGGTAAACAATCTCGGGATGAATCTCTAGAAGAAGAGATGGCAGAAGCTGAAGAAACGGAATTGGTTGATGAACTTAAAGAACCTTTAGCTCCGGAAGCAGATGAGATGGAAAGCCTTTTCCCAGAAGAAGAAAATCATGAAACTATGGAAATTGCGCAAGAGAGCACTAGCCAGGAAGAAAACACGGCACCTAGGGAAGAACATGAAGCTGAAGAGAGTAATTCAAAGGAAGAATTTAATGAAGAAGAGTTTAATACGGTAGAGCTCCAGGTGTCAGAGCAAGATACAAACAGTGAGGATTAATAAAAATAACATAGAAAGTTAAACGTTAAAATTTCAACAAAATAACCACTGCGAGAGGTGATTTAAAAGTGGAAATAGATGCCCAAAAAGTAAAAAAACTAAGGGAAAAAACCAGTGCAGGAATTATGGATTGTAAAGAAGCTTTAAGGCACACAGAAGGCGATGAAGAAAAGGCCATAAGTTATCTGCGGGAAAAAGGAATGGCAAAGGCTGCCAAAAAAGCAGGGCGGGAAGCCAGTGAAGGTATAATTGATGCGTACATCCACCTGGGGGGAAAAGTGGGAGTTCTGTTGGAAATAAACTGCGAAACCGACTTTGTAGCAAAAAATGAAGATTTCCAAAGATTAGCCCGGGATATCTGCTTACAGATTGCAGCCAGCCGCCCCAGTTATATGCGAAAAGAAGAAGTTCCTTCGGAAGTGTTGGAAAATGAAAAGGAACTAATCAAAAAACAAGCTTTAAACGAAGGTAAACCGGAAAAAGTGGTGGATAAAATCGTGGAAGGAAAACTGGAAAAGTTTTATCAAGAACACTGCCTTTTAGAACAGCCCTTTATTAAAGATGAAGATAAATCAGTCAATCAGGTAGTAGTCGATGCAGTCGCCAAGCTGGGGGAAAATATTATAGTAAGGCGATTCAGCTGCTTTGAAGTAGGAGAAGAATTGCCAGAATCAGAGTAATAACAAGCTTAACCTTCTCCTAATCACATAGTCAGCTTTACAGGCAGGGGGTAATTTATCCGTGAATCCGGTATATCAAAGAATTGTGCTTAAGCTAAGCGGAGAGGCTCTAGCAGGTGACAAAGATTACGGGATTGATCAAGAAGTAATGTCCAGCATAGCTACGCAAGTAAAACAGATAAGAAGTTACGGTGTCCAGGTAGCTATAGTAGTAGGGGGAGGCAACATTTGGAGAGGGCAAGAAGCAGCTTCTACTGGCATGGATAGGGCAACGGCAGACTATATGGGAATGCTGGCCACAGTATTAAACGCTTTAGCTTTACAAGATGCTCTGGAAAGAAATGAAGTAGATACTAGAGTACAATCAGCTTTAGAAATGCAGAAAGTAGCAGAGCCTTACATAAGAAGAAGGGCTCTAAGGCATCTGGAAAAGGGCAGAGTGGTAATTTTTGCTGGTGGAACTGGCAATCCCTTCTTTTCCACCGATACCTCTGCGGCTTTAAGGGCTACTGAGATAGACGCTGAAGTAATCCTTTTGGCGAAAGGAAAAGTTGACGCTGTTTATGATGCCGATCCCCTGTTGAATCCTCAAGCTAAAAAATTCAATGAACTTAGTTATCTGGAAGTACTGAATAGAGGCTTGGGAGTAATGGATGCTACTGCGGCTTCTTTGTGTATGGATAATAAAATAAAAGTTATAGTTTTTGGGTTAAATACCTCAGGAAATATTGAAAAGGCGATTATGGGTAACCACATTGGTACTATAATTACATAATCAGAGGTTCAATATCCAATTTTGCCGAGAGGAGGTTGATGGTTTTGGATGATGTCTACGAAACGGCAGAAGATAAAATGAAGAAAGCAGTGGCGTCACTCCAGAGAGATTTAGCTACCCTGCGGGCAGGGAGAGCTTCCCCTTCTCTAGTAGAAAAGCTAGAGGTAGATTATTATGGTACTCCCACCCCCCTTTATCAGATTGCAGGTATATCCGCGCCAGAACCCAGACTTCTGGTAATCCAGCCATGGGATAAAAATGCCATCAACGACATTGAAAAAGCTATTATGAAGTCAGAACTCGGCTTGAATCCCAACAATGATGGAAGCGTCATTCGTTTAGCTATCCCCCAATTGACCGAAGAAAGAAGAAAAGAACTGGTAAAGTTTGTACGCAAAAAAGCAGAAGAAAGCAGGGTTGCTGTTCGTAATATCAGAAGAGAAGCCAATGATACTTTAAAAGATCGAGAAAAAGCAAGTCAAATTTCTGAAGATGATTGTAAACGATCTCAGGATGAAATACAAAACTTAACTGATAAGTATATCCAAGAAGTAGACCAAGTAATGGAACAAAAAGAAAAGGAGATTATGGAAGGATAAAGATGAATGATCAGAGTTTGCCCTACTTAACTGCTTATACTGTTGATAATGCTTTTCGTATATTAAAACAAAAAGAACTTGAGGTGCATTTCCAAAAAACTTTGCCTCCTCATGAAAAAGCCAATCCACAAGAATGGCGGGTATTAAGGCAAAAGAAACTATCTCCTTTATGTATAGAATTACTTATCTCTCCCAGTCCGTGGTAAAGGAGGTGAGCTCATGTCTTATAAAATTCTAGAAGAAGAGTGTACAGCCTGTGGTTTATGTGTTGATGCCTGTCCTTCTGATGCTATTAAGGACGAAGGAGATGTTTTTGTCATTGATGCGGAGGCTTGCGATGATTGTGGATCTTGCGTTGAGGAATGTGTAAATGAAGCTATCGTAGAAGCTTAATTTAAGCAAAATTTCTACCACCCCCTCCATTTTTGAGGGGGTAAATTTTAGCTATATTTTACATAATCAATCGATAAGAGTGGAGGAAATAATGTCCTTCTCCCGAAATTATTCAGCTTTGGAAAAAAAAATGGTAACTGAAGTCGTCCAAGATGAACTGCCCAACCATGTAGCATTTATTATGGACGGCAACGGAAGATGGGCTCAGAAAAAAAAATTGTCCCGATCAGAAGGACATAAACAAGGGATAGAATCTCTCCGGGAGGCAGTAGCTTTAAGCAGCGACTTAGGCATCCAAGCAGTTACTTTTTTCGCTTTTTCTACTGAAAACTGGAAAAGGCCCTATGAAGAGGTTGAGTTTCTGCTCAATCTGCCTGAAATGTATT
>CAZXDQ010000074.1:0-7947 GCA_964639405.1 uncultured Syntrophomonadaceae bacterium
ACTTATGTAATCAAACAGATAAATGTTTTCATGTTCATTGGAACAGGAGATTCTATTACGACATTCTATAATTTTTTCGGCAGAGTAAAGATTTCCGGTTTTTTGTTGAATGACCCGCATAATAGTAAGAGCTATGAAACAAATCAGGAAGTGGGCGTTAATATGATCCTGAAGTGATACATATACTGGCCTAGTTTCCAGTACTCCCTTAGTAACGCGGAAAGTCTCTTCAATCTTCCACAAACCGCGGTAAGTCTCAATTACTTCAGTATCAGACATATCTAATTCACTGGTGACAATAGCATAATAGCCATCATACTTTTCTTCTTCAGCAACTTTCGCTGCATCAAAGACAGGATGCTCTTTAACATTAAGAATTTCACCGGTCTTTTTATCAAACTTCAGGTTCTTTACATATTTAGCCGCACCGTAAGCTGTTGCCTTAGTGTATTTTTGGGGATTAGCGGCCAGATCATGAGCCTTTTTTAAAACTTCTTCCCGGTCCGCCTTAGCCTTTAAAGCATACTTTCTGCCCCAAAAAACTACCTGCTTTTCATACACCGTTTTTTTAACCTTTTTCCCGCTTGGCAAAGTCACATTAATATCCCGGGCGATTATCCTGCTTTTGACTTTGAAGTCCGCATTTTCATCGGCAGGCTTGCCATCTTTATCTACATAGCCTTTACCTGAAAGGACATAATCCTTAAAAGCCTTAGCTGCGCCCCTGACTGAAAAACTGAAAACATAACCGTTAAAATTTCTTCCCTTCTCTTTGCCTTGAAGATAAAAAATATTATCTCCCGTAATAACCCCCATATCAGCAACCACAATAATCCGGCCAGTGTCATAGTTCCGCCTGACTTCACCAATGACTGGTCGAAACGTTTCCTTATCCACTGTATTGCCAGGAAACAGCTCATAATGCAGTGGTATCCCATCGGCATCCATAGCCAATCCCATCTGCACTATTGGGTCCCGGCGGTTTTCCTTTGACATTCCGAGCTTACGAAACTCATCTCCTTCATTAATCTCAAAATAGTAATTTGTGACATCGTAATAGATAGTCTTAGTATTACGTCCATATTTCTCATTGATCTGGGTATTCAAATATCTTTGGAGTTCCGTAGCAATCTTGGAAAAATGGGAAAGGCTGCGATAAACGTCTGCCAAAGAGAAGTTGAAACGTTCAAAATAACGATCTTTTTGTTCATAAGCTTTCTTTTTAGAGCCAGGGCAGAGCAACCTGGATACTACCAGCAGAGTCATGATGGAATTCGTATTGTATTCAAAATTCTCATGCCTGGACTTATTCTTAAAAAAAACATCCAAGCCCAGTTCGTGGTAAATCTTCAGTATTGCGGCATATCCGAAATTTTTCCTACTGTCGGCACCCTCGGAAAGTTTCTCCTCCATATTGATAGACAAGGTTAGCTTTTTCTTAAGTTTTTCCTCTTCAGTCATCTTACGAGCGACTTCTTGAAAATGAGCGATGGGATCGTCATATTCCTTTTTTAGTTCATCTAAGTAGCCGAGGGATTTAACAGTTTTAGCTCTGGGTTTACCTGCCTGGTCACGATAACTCTTTTCAATCGAAAGATAAACTCTGCCATCCTTCCTGCGAGACTGCTTAAGGTTCACCTAAACACCTCCGCTAACTATCGGGTATAGGTATATTATAACATAAAATCCTATACTATTCTATACATAAATATGCAAATAAAACAAAAAAATTAAAACCCTGAAGCCTTTTGGCAAAAGGGTTTAAGGATTTTAGTCTCTAATTAAGGTGTAAAAGAAGCGAGTTTTTACCTCCCCACTCCTTACCAGGGTCTCCTCTTTAGCGGAGACACTCTTTTTGCAGGTTCGGTGGGCCGCACAGACTTTTCCGGAGGTTCCTGGGAAGTCATGGGGGAAAGCCTCCTTAAAAAAATTCTACCTTTGCCGGAAGAGACCCTAATATACCCTGGTCATGGCCCTGCTTCTACCCTGAGGAAAGAGAAGCGGCAAAATCCCTTCTTGCGGGAACTGCTGTTTTAGTTCCTTCCCCAAAAATTAAGTTTATTTTTTCGCGGGTTTTTGGTATAATGCTAAAAGTGTTAAGGGAATCGGGTTAACCAAACTTTAACTATTTAACCAGGTACAAATAAATGGCTCTAGCCTGCCGGAGGAAAGACCAAAGGGGCGGAGCTTTTTAACTTTGGTATTGGGAATTGCCCTTATGCATACCCCGGTACCCGTATAGAGAAGAGAGGTTTTTACTATGTTGGCTACTCCTACCCGATTTCGATTGGCGGTAGGATCCGGAGAAGGGAAACATGGATTAAACGCCTTCGACTGCGCTCTGTTGGAGGCGGATATTGGTAATATTAATCTGCTGAGAGTCACCAGTATACTGCCCCCCGGAGCGCAGGAAGACCCTCAGCTTTACCCCCCCTACGGAGCCCTGGTGCCCACTGCCTATGGCACGGTTACTTCCGAAGCCTCCGGCGAAATCATTTCTGCTGCCATAGGGATTGGGTTTTCGACTCATTCCCTGGGAGTTATCATGGAAGCAGAAGGCCACTGCCCGCAGCAGGAATGCGAAGAAATGGTCCAGGAAATGCTCCGGGAAGCTTTTGCCCACCGGGATCTCACCCTGGATAGCACCCAGATCAAGGGAGTGGAGCACCGGGTGCAACAGGCAGGGGCGGTTATAGCGGCAGTTATTTTGGGATATTCTTACCAGTAACAAGGGCAGTCTTGTCTAATTGCCCCGGGAGGAGAGAAGCAGCTTTGCAGCTTTGGTTTACCGAAGAACAGAAACCACAAATGCATTTGAGTCTGCAGGTTAAGGAAGTGCTGCTCCAAAAAACTTCCCACTACCAGCAGATAGCTGTTTTGGACACAGAAATTTTTGGACGAGTCCTGGCCCTGGATGGTTATATCCAGGTTACCCAGTTGGATGAGTTCATTTACCATGAGATGATGGCCCATCCTCCCCTGGTGACCCAGGGGAACCCCCGGGAAGTGTTGGTTATAGGCGGAGGTGACGGGGGAACGGTGCGGGAAGTCCTGCGCCATCCCGGGGTGGAAAAGGTAACCCTGGTGGAGATTGACCGGGAAGTAGCAGAAGCCAGCCGGGCATTTTTTCCCGAAGTAAGTTCCTGCCTGGATCATCCCCGGGTAGAACTCCGCTGGGAAGACGGGGTGGCTTTTCTAAAAGATAAGGAGGAAGCCTATGACGTGATCATCATAGATTCCACCGAGCCGGTAGGTCCTGCAAAAACCCTTTTCAGCTTTGATTTTTACCGGCGGGTGGAAAAGGCCCTGAAGGAAGGAGGCGTTACAGCAGCCCAGACCGAATCCCCCTTTCACAACCAGGGGCTGGTCAGAACTTCCTGGCAGTATTTGGAACAGCTGTTCCCGGTGGCAGCAGTTTATACGGCTCCTATCCCTTCTTATCCCGGCGGCTTATGGAGTTTTGCTCTGGGGTCCCGTTACCGGGATCCCCGGGAAATATCACCCCAAGAGGGCGAATTTCTATGGGGGCAGTGCCGCTATTACACCCCGGAAATTCACCGCAGCGCTTTTACTCTGCCCCCTGCTTTTGCCAGTTTAAGGGAGGTTGAAAGTGGATGAGCTCAGCGCCCCTGGGTCGCAAGATAGCTTTACCGGGAGGAAAAGCCTCTTTAGAAGAAGCTAAAATTGCCCTCCTGGGTATTCCCCTGGATACTACCTCCAGCTACCGCCCCGGCAGCCGTTTCGCCCCTGAAGAGATCAGAAAAGTATTCGAAGTTTTGGAAGACTACAGCCTGGATCAACGTCGATCCTTTTTCCAGGGGTCCTTTTGGGATATGGGAGATGTGGAGCTGCCCCGGGGATCGGTGGAGCGGGAGTTAGAGACTGCCTGGAGCATTACTTTTCCCCTGGTTCAGGAGGGGAAAAAACCTTTGATTTTGGGGGGAGAGCATACGGTGACCGCGGCGGCGGTCCAACCCCTTCTTCGTTCTTATCCAGATCTGGTGGTGCTGCAGTTGGATGCCCATGCGGATCTACGCCCCAGTTATATGGAAGAGTGTTGGTCTCACGCTTCTATAATTTACCGGCTCCTGGAAATGGGAGTGAAGGAAGTTTACCAGCTGGGGGTGCGCTCAGCCACCCAAGAGGAGATGGAACAGATGGAGGAAGCCTCTTCCCGCACTTGCTGGTACCCTCATAAAGTTAAAGACCCCCTTCAGGAGTTGCTTCCCCGGTTGCAGGAAAAACCGGTTTATGTGACGGTAGACATTGACGTGGTGGATCCCGCATTTGCCCCAGGCACGGGGACTCCGGAGCCAGGAGGGATTACCTCGGCAGAACTGCTGGAGTCTCTGGAGTTGATGCGGGGGTTGGAACTGGTAGGGTTGGACCTGGTGGAAGTGAATCCTTCCCATGACCGGGAGGACCTTACTTCCCTGCTGGGAGCCAAAATTTTGCGAGAAGCGGTGATGTTGCTGGATGCGTAAATTTACATTATACTACCCGACAGAAGAGGAGGCATAAGATTGAGCAAATACATTTTTGTTACCGGCGGAGTGGTTTCCTCCTTGGGAAAGGGTATAACTGCAGCTTCTTTAGGGTGCCTGTTGAAAAGCCGGGGTTATCGGGTTAGTATCCAGAAGCTGGACCCTTATATCAATTATAACCCTGGAAACATGAGCCCCTTCCAGCACGGCGAAATTTTTGTCACCGAAGACGGAGCAGAAACGGATTTAGATTTAGGACACTATGAGAGGTTTATTGATGAAAACCTCACCGCTAAAAACAATTACACCGCGGGGAAAATTTACTGGTCGGTTATTCAACAGGAGAGGGAAGGGGAATTTAACGGGGGTACTGTCCAGGTAATACCCCATGTGACCAATGAAATAAAGGATCGCATTATGGAGGTGGCCCACCAACACCCCCTGGATGTGCTTATAGTGGAAGTAGGAGGCACCGTGGGGGACATTGAAAGCCTTCCCTTTTTAGAGGCTATCCGGCAGATGAAAACCGATGTGGGCAGGGATCAGGTTTTGTACATCCACGTTACTCTCATCCCGTACCTTCCCGCTACGGAGGAGTTGAAAACCAAACCCACCCAGCACAGCGTCAAAGAACTCCGCAGCATAGGAATTCAGCCGGATCTGATTGTGTGCCGCAGCGATCAAGGTCTTTCCTGGGACACCAAAGAAAAAATCGGTTTGTTTTGTGACATCCAACCCCAGGATGTGGTAGAAAACCTCCACTCCCCCAGCATTTATCAAGTTCCTCTCCAGTTGTTAAAGGAGAACTTTGACCGCAGCGTTATAGAAAAACTGGACTTGAATGTTCGACCAGAAGGAACAGGGGAAGTAGAGCTGGAGCGCTGGAAATCAGTGGTAGAAGAAAACCAGCACCTGGAAAGGGAGACGGTGGTTGCCCTGGTGGGCAGGTACGTCTCTTTAAAAGATGCTTATTTGAGTGCGACGGAAGCCCTGGTTCATGCCGCTGCTTCCCTCCACAGCCGGGTGCAGATCCGATGGATATCTGATGAAGAGCTGGAGAAGGGATCCCCCGCCGAAGTTTTCCAGTCGGTAGACGGAGTAATTATTCCTGGGGGCATGGGCGAAGCAGGCTGCGGCCTGGAAGCAAAAGTGAAGGCGGTCAACTGGTGCCGTCGCCAGGGGATTCCCTACCTGGGCATTAACACGGGTATGCAAGGAGCGGTAGTGGAATTGACCCGCCAGGTCTGCGGCTGGGAAGGAGCCAACAGTGCAGAAGCCGATAAAAACGCTCCTTTGTTGACCATGGAAGAAATGGATGCCAGGGTTAACCAGGAAGGAGAGCAGGTTGAACCTCCCTGCTTGGGTCGGATGCCCTGTAAACTGCAAGCAGGCACCAGGGCTTACCAGGTGTACGGAAAAGGAGAAATCTACGAAAGGTTCCGCCACGGGTATGAGCTGAAGAGCAGCCAGGTGCGTGCTGCCCTGGAGGAAGAAGGGGTGGTTTTTAGCGGCTACCTTCAGGATAGGGACACTCCCTGCCTGGTGGAACTGCCGGATCATCCCTGGTTTATGGCGGTGCAGTTCCATCCCGAATTCAAATCCCGGCTCCTGGAACCTCACCCTCTGTTCTGCAGCTTCATAGAAGCTACCCTGAAGGCTTCTGCTGAAAAACGCTGAAGGTAAAAAATGACATAAGAGCAGTAAATGAGGTTAGCAAAGGAGGACTATTCAGTTAAAGAGTTCCAGCCGGCTGCTTCTTGAGAGGACGGTAGAAGAAAGAATAGAAAATCGGACAACATGGAATCTGGGCGTTCACCCCTGATCTGTCCCTGATCTGTCAAGTAAAAGAACTAAAAATATTTTCTGCCTCAAAAAGAGCCACCATTAAAGAAGCAACTATAAAGAAGCAACTATAAAGAAGCAACTATAAAGAAGCCATCATAAAAGCAGGCATCTTAAAGAGGCGAAAAATTTTCCTTATATTTTAGCTTTATTGAGCATCCCGGAGGAGGAATAAAGGGATCGGTTAGCGAAGTATGTTTCGATAGGTTTATAGGTAAAATAGGGTTAACTAGCTCGGAAGAAACCGCATTGGTTATTTTAGCAGCTAAGCTGCTTCCCGAAATATGGCTATCAGTAACGAGACTACTGGTGAGCCCCGTTTTGAAAAATTTTCCACCCTTGTGTACCCTTTTTTTAGATATCATCCATATTATACCTGATAATGTCTGCTGATAGTGTGTTCATCAGTTTTATATAACCGCGGATGGGTCTTCCCCGGTCTATTTGTTTTTCCGCTTGTTTAGTTTCATATTTTGGTAGCCGCTGCTCCGCTACCCTTCTATTAAGGAGTGGTTATGGGGGTTGGTTACTCAAGCTCGAGGAATGAAAAATCCCTTTTTTTAAGCGGTCTTTCCTGAAGTTTTCTCGTAAAAAGGGAGGAGGGAAACATGCCCTGGTCCTTGTTAAGGGAAATTCTAGCTCCCGCAGAAAAGCATTATTACGCGGTGGGAGCCTTAACGCTAATAACATGGAAATCGTACAGGCCATCATGGAAGCAGCCGAAAGAGAATTTATAGAACTGAGTATTAACAAGGTAATGATACTTCGTAATGATACTTCAAGAGAATGGGGTTAATGCCCCAGGCTGTGCTTTCTTTATTCAGTTTATTTAACCGTTACTTCAAAGTGGTTGCGCCAAGATGGGGTTACAGGTAAGCTTAAAAACCTAAGTTTTTGGGTTTCAATCAGGTAACAAGTAAAGGAGGGATAGCAATGCAGATTTTTTTGGACACGGCTAATCTGGAAGAAATACGTACCGCCAATTCTTGGGGCATTCTGGAAGGAGTGACCACCAACCCTTCCCTGGTGTCTAAGGAGGAATACGGGTTTAACCAGCTGGTGGAAGAAATTTGTAGTATAGTGGATGGTCCAGTAAGTGCAGAGGCTATTAGTTTAGACAGTGGGGGCATGATAGAGGAAGCCCAACAACTTTCCCGGTTAGCCCCGAATGTAGTGGTCAAAGTGCCCATGACCTGGGAAGGAATTAAAGCAGTGCACACGCTGGAACAGCAGGGTGTTCGCACCAACGTAACCTTAGTTTTTTCGGTGAATCAGGCCCTGCTAGCGGCTAAAGCCGGAGCTTCCTACGTAAGTCCTTTTATCGGGCGTCTGGATGACATCGGGGAAAACGGAGTTGCCCTGGTGGAAGACCTGGTGGAAATCATTGAACTCTATGGGTTTAAAGCCCGGGTTATTGCTGCCAGCATTCGCCACCCCCAACACGTGGTGGAGGTTGCCAAAGCCGGCTCCCATATAGCTACCCTTCCCTTTAATGTGCTGAAGCAGATGGTGGCCCATCCCCTTACCGATAGAGGTATTGATAAATTCTTGGAGGACTGGAAAAAAAGCCAGGGAACTGCTTAATTGAATTTAAGAGAACAGGAGGTGTATTTATTTGGAG
>CAZXDQ010000075.1:0-7945 GCA_964639405.1 uncultured Syntrophomonadaceae bacterium
CTAGATCCCTCAGGGTAATGGCTCCTTTCCCTTCGATATTGGGAGGGCGGGATTCTAACCTGATAACGTGATCTTGCTGCAACTGAAGCTCCGCTGCGTCTTCGATGGTTACAATCCGCTCTTCGTTGGGTATAAAGGAGGAAAGGACGTTAAGGGTAGTGGTTTTACCCGAACCGGTTCCCCCGGAAACAATTACGTTGAGACGGCACTGCACGGCTGCCTCTAAAAATGCTGCCATTTCCAGGGTTAAGGAATTGTTTTCAATGAGATTGTCGATAGTCAAAGGATCCCGGGAAAATTTCCGGATGGTGATGGTAGGCCCGTTCAGAGCCAGGGGTTCTATAATACAGTTTACCCGGGAGCCATCGGGAAGGCGGGCATCAACCATGGGACTGCTTTCATCAATTCTGCGCCCCAGAGGAGTGACTATCTTTTCTATGACATGGTGAATGTGGTCGTTATCGCGAAATTTTATCCCGCTCAATTCCAGCTGGCCGTTTTTTTCTACGTAAACCTGCTGAGGGCTGTTCACCATAATTTCCGAAATCTCGTCGTCGTCCAATAAAGGCTGGATGGGGCCAAACCCCAAGGATTCATTAATTATTTCGTTAATAAAATTATCTTTATCCCCCAGGGAAAGCTGGACATTTTCTTTTTCCAAAATATCGTGCACCAGGCTGGGGATTTTTTCTACTAACTTTTCCCGGGCATCTTCCCCGGTTTCTTCGTTTCCCAGCTGTTCGATAAGTTTCTGGTGGATACGGCTCTTTAACTCAATTTGGGGGTCCTGGGGGCGCTTTTCCTTTTCTTCTTTTTTCATGGAAGGAAAGGGAACCGTTACCTCTCTATGGTTATTTTGTTCTTTAGTTTTACTATCTTTCTCTTTTTCTTTGCTTTTTTCCACCTGTTCCAGCCTTTTTAACAGGGACATGACACTGCCTCCCTTCTATGATCCTTCCTAAGTTATGGTGCAGAAATTCCTTCTGTAGAATTTAACCGTCATATTTTATCCCGCGTCTTGAGATCGGGACTTTTTGGCCTCTTTTTTTTCTTGGGCAGGGTCGGTTATTTTTTCTCCTAGGCGCTGAATGCTGAGGGTTAACTCGGCGCTGCTTTTGCGAACCATGGTAAAGGGCACGCCTTTATTGATGGAAACCACCACATTTTTGTCTTCCCGGGGTATCCGGTGGTATATTTTGGTCCCCAAGCTGGCTTCCACGTCTTCCAGTTCCACCCCGTAAGAGGGACCCTCCATGTTCAATATAACCTGGGTCTTATCACTGTGGCCCAGGGCTTCCATAACGTGGAGGGTGGTCCGGGTGTTCTTGATGGTGGATAGGTCAGTCACCAGGGGAAGGAGTATCAGGTCCGCTTGGTCCATGGCCAAGAGGGTAGATTCCTGAAAGGAGCTGGGAGTGTCAATAATAATATGGTCAAAACGCTGTTGCAGCAGGGATATAATGGTTGCCAGGTGCTCTTCGGTAATCCTTTCCCCGTCCTGGGGGGTTAGAGGGGCGCTAAGCACATAGAGGCCGGACAAATGGCGCATCAAGTAGTTGTTGAGAGTGTGCTCGGTTACCCCATCGGGCTCCTGCACCAGTTCATCTATGGTTTTGATCTGGGAAAGATTTAGCAAGAGAGAAATATCGCCGAACTGTAAATCCAGGTCCACCAAAACCACTTCTTTATCCTGCTTGCTCAAGGAAATGGCTAAATTGGTAGCTATGACGCTTTTGCCTACTCCCCCTTTTCCGGAAAAGACAGTGATTAATTGTTGGGAGGTGGCAGGTGTGCTGTTCTCTTTACTGGAAGCGCTTTCTGTGGTGGTTTGAGACTTGCGCCTTTTTTCCAGGGAATAAACCTGGCGCAGGGTATTGGCTATTTCTTCGCTGGATACCGGCTTTACCAGGTATTCCCGGGCGCCGGCAACCATGGCTTTCTTTAGGTATTCCTGTTCCCCCTGGATAGAAATGATTACTATGGAGGTTTCCGGATGGCTGCTGGTGATAGTTTCTGTAGCGGTGATGCCGTCCATAACTGGCATGTTTACGTCCATCAATACCACATCGGGTTGCAATTTATCTACTTGCTCCACTGCTTCTTCTCCATTGACCGCTTCCCCCACTACTTCCAACCCTTCTTCAAAGTAAAGGAGGCGGCGAATGTCAGTGCGGGTGCGCTCTATGTCGTCCACAATTAAAACCTGGATGTTTTCCTTCTCTTCTGCCACTACCTTTCACCTCCCTATTAAAAGTCTTCTATATCCCAGGAATCTGGCTGGACGCTTTCTTCGTCTACCGGTGAACGCAGCATCAGCCTAATATTACCTTCTTCCGTAGCCAAGGTAAGGGTAGGAGCCTCGTCGGGATGGACTTCCAGGTTAACGGTTTGTGCTTCTCCTACGGCTTCTTCGCTGGCGTGCTGGTCGTAGTTCTGACCCACCGAAAGAACCTTAACATTTTCTATAATGACCTGGCTGGTGGGTTTTCTGCCCCCGTCATCTTCTTCCCCGGTATCCAGGGTGGCAATAACATCTACCTGGTCGCCCGGGAGCAGCAGGCCTCCTACGGCTACTACCTGGTCTACCGATACTGCCAGGGCCCTTTTCCCTTCACTGATGGTATAGGCAAAACCGTCCTCCGCTTCTCCTTCTCGGGCGAGGTTCCCCTCTAATACCTGCTCGCCGCTGTGGAGAGCGGTAGTGGTTATCCCCTCACTAATTTCTTCCGAACTTTCCAAGGCCTGGGGGTGCACGTATCCCGTTGGAAAATCCTTCTCTTTAAACATATCCGGCGACACCCGGGTCCGGGGAGGTATATCTTCTTCTGCCACTAGTACCTGGTCGTATTCGGTGGCTTCCCGGGCTTCTGCTTCCAGTTCTTCTAAATAAAAATAGATACTGCCGGCGGCAATCACAGCGCATATAAGTGCCATTACCAGGTAAAGAGATTTTTTCAGCTTCATCATCAACACCCCTCGGCTAATTGATTAAACTTACTCCTTCCAGACCGTAATCGGGAGCATCTTTACTTATTTTCCCATCGATATTTCTCTTTATGAAGTAACCCGTAATTTCACTTTCATTTCCCTGACCTTCTACTTCTTCTACCCAAAAAGCTGCAAAACCGACTATTTCTATACTTTTAACCTGGTTTTCGCTTTCTTCTTCAGGCTCAAAAACTGGAATAATCAATACCCTGGAGCATATTTTAAATTCTTCTTCAGGGTTGTTGCTGTAAGAATTATTTACCCGATCTTGTATAGCTCTTTTGGTAGGGTTGGACATGTTTCCCGTTTCGGTATCGACTACGTCACCTTTGCTCAATTTTTCGTTATAGCCATCAGTCAGATTTTCTTCATATCGACTGGAGCCTCCACCACCCAAAGCTAATGCTCCAAAGTTGCCAACTCCTAATCCCGTTTCGTAGTCCTCATTGGCTCCCACTTTTAAGTGGTATTTTTCTAAAAAATCAAAATTTTGGTCCTGTATACCTAAGGGAGCAACTCCTTTAACCGCTTCTGGTTTTCCGCATAAGGCTGTAGCATTTTTAGAAAGTTGAAGGGCTTCTTCTTCGGTAAAAATTCTTCCGAAAAGAAAGGGGACTTTCTGTTCAGTAGTTACAGTTACGGTATTTTCATTTAGATTAACCTGTACTTTCACTTCCTCTTTCACTTCCTCAGCATCTATCCCGTTTTTTTCTGCATACTCTTTTGCTTTGCTTTTTGCGGAGGAAGAACTTTCGGGTAATTCTCGGGCCCCGGCCAAGGCAGCGGCATCGGCAGCGTTGCTTAACTGATGGTTAACTAGATAAAAACGCCCTACGTCAACTACCAGGGCGCTAATTCCTATCAATACTACCATGACAGCACAAACCAGAATTATTGAAGAACCATCTTCTCTTTGCCACCAGCTGCCTTTTATGAACATTTTAGGACGCTCCTTATAGGTGATATCTCAAGTAAAATCCTTGAACTTTATTTGTTACTCCAGCCTCATTACCGCATCATATTCCAAGGAAAGGGGGTTAGAAACCGCTGCTCCAATCAAAGGAAAAGTTAAGGGAAGTTGGTATTGCAGTTCTACCCGCAGAGGTTCGCCAGAAAATCTATTTCCCGGGGAGGGAGTAATTTCTTTGGAAAGATTGGAATCATTTAGGGAAACTGTGCGCTCCTCTATGATTGCCTCAATGTCTTCATCGGTAGCGCCTACCGCCCCCGCCCGGGCTCCCTCCCGGGCGGCGTGGGTGATGGACAAATAAGCGTGCCCGATGCGACCAAATTCCACCACTCCCCAAAGGAGCAGCAGGAGCAGGGGCAGGACCAGGGCGGTTTCTACTAGGGCCTGCCCCCTACTCCCGGAAAATATTCTCCTCAGGACCTGCATTTCCACCCCTCCCCGGAGAAGAAAAATAGTTGAAGCAAATATTAAACATTTTGTTTCTTTTATCATTCTCCATCTCCAGGTAGTTTATCTACAATATCTTGGAAAACTTCTTGTATTTGTCCACCCATAGTAGCCAACAATCCAATAACAACCACCGCTACCAAAGCCAGAATCAATCCGTACTCCACCATGCCCTGTCCTTCTTCCCGACTGAATACTTCCTTTACCCTTTGGCTTGCCATCCAATACATACTATAGAGTTTCATCATAAAGCTACACCTCCAAGTTATTGTTGCTGCTTATAATAACATCATTATTGTCCAAAGAAATCGACCGGGAAGCTTAAATTGCCTGGGACTATAGTCCTAAATAAACGCAAAAAGCAGGCCTGTTATTGGCCTGCCGGCAGTTAGCAAACAATATGAAATTTAGGAAGCTTGTTGCTAATGGATAAAAGAAGGATAAATTTCGAAGAAAAGTCCCCGGTTTAACAGGGGTAAAAAGAAGAACAGGCAAAGGAATCTTTCTGGTTAGGTCCTAGACTGGTAAGTCTTAGATTATCCAGGGAATTACTGCTGTGGTCAGGGTGGAGATTAACTACTCCAGATCTACCAGCTTGTGTTTGATGGCATACAGCACCGCCTGGGTGCGGTCGTTAACCTCCAGTTTACTGAACAGGTTGGTGGTGTGGTTTTTTACCGTCTTTTCGCTGATATAGAGCTTTTCGGCAATGTTTTTGTTGTTTTCCCCCTTGACGATCTCCCTCAACACTTCCAGTTCCCTTTCGGTAAGTTTCCCTTTGAGTTCCTGGGAAGAGCTGTGGCTGCGCCATTCTTCCATCAGCTTTCCGCCCATCCGCTGGTCAATAATGGTTTCTCCCGCCGCCACTTTTTTGATCACATCCAACAGGTCGTCGGCGCTGATATCTTTAAGGAGGTAGCCGGAAACCCCGGTGTTCAGCAGTTCCATTATGTACTCCCGGTCGTCGTGGATGGTGAGGATTATAATAGCTGTTTCCGGCTCTTCTTCTTTTATGCGTTTGCTGGCTTCGATGCCGTTTACTCCGGGCATGTTGATGTCCATGAGCACCACGTGGGGTTTGGTTTCCGAAGTCAGTTTTACCGCTTCTTCCCCTTCGGAAGCTTCTCCCACTATCTTTATGCCCTGGTCCATGGTCAGGATCTTTTGAAGGCCGTCCCGGATGAGGGTATGATCGTCGGCTACCAGGAGTTTAATTTCCCCTTGGCTGGATTTTACCATAATGAGGATTAGCCCCCTCCGCTGGTTATCATTAGCTCTTTCTAAGTCTTATCCTTAGTAATAATTTATTCTAACTTATCCGTCTTTGATAGGTATCTGCACGAAAATCTCGGTTCCTTTGCCCGGGGAAGAATTCAACTTAAAAGTTCCTTCCAACAATTCCACCCTCTCCTGCATCCCCATGAGACCAAATGATTCTTCTCCGTACTCGCTGCCTACTTCAAAACCTTTTCCGTTATCCCGGACTACTATGTTTACAACTTCCTGGGCTATCTCCACTTTTACGTGGACATAGGAAGCTTCTGCGTGTTTGACCACGTTGTTCAGGGCTTCCTGGACTACCCTAAAGATGGCGGTTTCCAATCCTTTTACCCGTTTACTTTGTTCTCCGGGAGAGGCAAATTCGATGTTGATCTGGTGCTTTTCCTGGAATTCTTCCAGATAACGTTTTAGAGTGGCAATTATTCCTAAATCATCCAGCACCATGGGGCGCAGATCGAAGATGATTTTGCGGATTTCATTCAGGCTGGTCCTTACCATTTCCTTTAAGTCACTAAGCTCCCCACCCAGTTCGTCCGGATCATTTTCCAGCAGTTTTTCGCATATTTCCGCCCGGAGAACCAGGTTAGCCAATGATTGGGCTGGGCCGTCATGGATTTCCCTGGCTACCCTTTTGCGTTCTTCTTCCTGGGCCAGGATTATGCGCAGCCCTAACTGCTGTTTCTGCTGAAGTTTTTCTACCTGATCCCCTATCCCCTGAAGGTTGTCGTGGAGGTATTTGAGGGCTACGCTTACCTTGTTGACCAGGTGTTCCGCTTTTTCCACTGTTTCGTTGAGACGCCGCAGGGTGACTTCCAGTTGGTCCCGGCGGATGCGCAGTTGTTTTTCCCGTTCGTTCTTTTGACTAAGTTCGTTTTGCAGTTGGCTGGCATCTTCGTAAGCTTTGCGAATATCTTGCTCCGAGTACTTTTGGAAATTGCGGTTGACTTTCATTAAGTGGCTGCGAGCCTGTTTTTCTTTTTTTTGTAATTGATCTACCTCGTCAATGGTATCCATGAGTTCCTGTTTTAAGCGGCCCAGTTCTTTTTGGATGTTGTCCCTTTCTTCCCGGGCGTTTTCAGCAATTTCTGTTATATTGCTGCGGCTTTTTTCTATTTCTCCCACTGTTTGCTTAATTATATTATCCAGGGTTTTTAAATCAATTGTATTAACTTTTTCGTTTTGCATGTATTTTTACTTTCCCCTCCTGCTAACCGGCTTCTCTTCAATTATAAATTAAGGTGGAATAGGAGAGCAATAAACCATATTAAAATAAGAATAATGGTCAGGTAATATTGCTATATTATTAAAGATGAAAAGGATGGACGGTTATTGCTCTATTAAGGATTTATGGAAAAAGGGCCAGGTACCCCGTCCCTGTGGTCCCTTCTCCTTTTTCCTCGCCCGTTAAATCGGGGTAAAAAGTTCTTTAAAGGGTCCAAGTACCCCGTCCCTGGGGTCCCCCTCTGGGGTGAGTTAAAAGAAATGGCTGTATATGTTGTAACCCATGGCGGGCGGTTGTTGGGTGGTTTCCACCTCCCAGATTATTTGGGCAGTAAGGGCGGCGGTGCCGCTGACTACCCGGCGGCACCTGCCGAATCTTTTGCGGCTAATGGGATCTGCTTGGTAAGGTGCGATGATGTCGGCGCGGCGTACATTACCGTATTTTTCTTTGAATTTTACTACTAAGCGGTTGAAAATCGTTTCTTGGGAAAAGGCATCCAGGACTCTTTTGGCTTTTTCCCGGGGCGAGGTCTCCTCCGACATAATAGTATTAACAAAGGTTTGATAGGTTTCTCTATCCATGGGTTGGTCGTTGCCGTAGATGTAACCCAATACTGCAATTCCTCCTGACAGGGCTCCGCAGATCTCTCCGGTAAAACCTGCTCCGGCAGTGAAGCCGCTGAGGAGGCGTAATGCTTCTGGGGGGAACTCTAGTTGATATAGTTCCGCCACCCCTTTAAAGACACTTTGGTGGCTGGGCCAGCTTTCTTGAGTCAGGTAATAATCGGTTAAGTCCGCGCATTTTTCGGTAAGAGTTTTTCCCTGGGAGTTTAAATAATCTTCATTAGGAAGCTTTACACTAACTTTGGATATTACCATAATTTTAACACCCCAAATACAAGTATGGTCAAATATAATTATTGCCAGTAATGTTCTTGGAAGCACCAGGTTGGCAACAACCATAGCCTCATAACCTCTTAACACTAGCAGGAGAATTAATCGATAATATTTTACCAGGCTAATGTTTAATCTTTATTG
>CAZXDQ010000076.1:0-3418 GCA_964639405.1 uncultured Syntrophomonadaceae bacterium
GATGATGATGAACTCCGTCGGGGAAAACCCACTTGTCATGTAGTCTACGGTGAGGCCATGGCCATCTTGGCAGGGGATGCCCTTCTAACTAAAGCTTTCGAGCTTTTGGCCCGTTATGGAGAAAGCGGGGATCCTCATGTTACCAGGGAACTGTTGGTGGAAGTTGCCCGGGCGGCGGGTTCCCAGGGAATGATCGGGGGACAGGTCCTGGATCTCCAGGGAGAGGGGAAAAATTTAACCCTGGAGGAACTAAACGACATGCACAGCAAGAAAACTGGAGCCCTGATTCGGGCAGCAGTTCTTTCGGGGGCTATAGCGGCAGGGGCTTCACCTGAACAGAAGGAGAGCTTAGGTCGTTTTGCTTCTTTGGTGGGACTGGCCTTTCAAATTACTGACGATCTTCTCAACCTGTCGGGAGTTTCAGAAGATTTGGGCAAAAAAACCGGCTCTGATTGGTAAAAGGGTAAAGCTTCTTATCCTTTAGTGGAGGGAGAAGAGAAAGCCCGGAAAAGGCTGGATCAGCTCTACCTGGATGCTACTCGGGAATTAGAGGCCTTTGGTGAACAAGGGGAAATCTTAAGGTTGTTGGCCCACCGACTGGTTTATCGGGAGAAGTGAGGTTTCCACTGTCTCCCATTTCGTCTCTCCTCTGCGTTCAGCCTTGAGCATAATGTTTATATGTTTTGCTGGGTGGGGGTTTTAGGGAAGCATGCTGTTTATCAGATTCCACAGCAGCGCGAAACCACCGCCTGTAGTTACGGCGAGCAACCCCAGGATGATCAGCAGAATTATACGGTCTTCGCCCTTTTCTTCTCGGCTGCGATTATTTTCCGCCTCATGCTTGCTCCGAGCAGCTTCCAAGAGTTCTTTTTTCTTCCACCCCCTTGGCGGGGGGGATGATCTGGTGAAGAGGTCCAGCCGGGAAATGATTATCACCTCCTGGAACAGATCCCGCTTTTATTCCATCCCCTTTTCCGATAATAGAGCTGAAGCATCTCCTCAAATACTTCCAAGTCCAGGACAGGTCCTGGCTCATTACCGTAGTACAGGGGTTCTTTGAAAAATCGGTCCGGCAAATGGTCTTCCCCAGGAACGATTCCCGCCTCCTGGTTGAACCGGCGAGAAGTATCGATAATCCGAGAAGCCACCTTCTTTAAATCTCCTTCAAGGTATTTCCACCCGGTGGCGGCTTCCAGAACCTGTTGATAGTAGTCCCAACCCAGGAAGTTCCGGTAGAAGCGGCATAGAATCAAGCTGTCCATAAGGGTATAGTTTTCTTCGTAGTCGCAGAATCTTTCCACCAGGTGGGGCAAGTCTTCGCTGCTGACTTCTCCCTTCAGTTCCGGGATGTAAAAATTGGTGCGCAAATGGCAGGCGCCCCGGGGTGCGGTAGCATAGGCCAATCCCATTCCTGGGAGCCTTCGGGGATCATAAGCCGCTGGTTCCAACCCTTTAACTTGAATAGCCAGGTCCTCTATTCCCCAATAGCGGGAGGCTTCTTTAATGCCTTCCCCCAGTTTTTGGGCATTTCCTTCCCGCCGGGCTATTTTTCTTAACAGTTCTCCTGTCCCTGCCGGGTCTCCGTAATCCAATTGAAAGGGCGCCATTCCTCGGCGGCCTGCTTCTATAGCAAAAGAAGCCAGGTTACCAGCGCTGATAGTATCCATTCCTAAGCGGTCGCAGAGCTCGTTCAGGTAAACCAAACCTTCAAAACTGGTTATCCGGCACAGTCCAGCAAAGGCGTAGATGGTTTCAAATTCTGGCCCTTCCACTTCTGATCCTGCGTAATCTCCTTGCAAGACCTGGTTGTATTTGCCGCAGAAAAGAAAACACCGCCGGCAGCTTTTGGATTTAACGGGGAGATTTTCCTGCATGTACTGACTGTTTACCTGTTCCCAGTTGGGCAGGATTCCTTCCTGCCAATATCCCGTGGGAAATCCTCCCGCAGTGTTCATCAGCGCCACTCCCGAAACAGTCCCCTCCTCCCGGAGGGTTTGTGAGGTCGGGCTATGTTGATACTGGAGGCGTTGTTCCCGGGCTATTTGCTGTAACTGATTCCGGTGGGCGTAGGGGGTGGTCAAATTTCCCTGGAACACTATCCCTTTCAGCATTTTGGAGCCTGCCACTGCTCCCAACCCACAGCGAGAAGCGGAACGCCCGTAATTATTGTGAAGGGAAGCGATACGAACCTGGTTTTCCCCCGCCGGACCAATGACTATCGCCCGGGCTCCTTTGCCGTGGCTCCTTTCCAAGGCTTCTATGGTATAATAGGTGTCTTTTCCCCATAATTCTGAAGCTTTTCTTATTTCTACCTGTTCGGGCTTTATCAACAGATAGACGGGTTCCGGGGAGCTTCCAGTGATAATCAGGGCGTCCAAACCGCACTTTTTTATGGCAGGGGCAAGATCGCCTCCCGCATAGAGATCAGCATAGCCACCGGTTAAGGGAGATTTGGAAAGAACCGCGTATCGGCTGCTTCCCCAAATGGGGGAATCACTCAGGGGGCCAGTAGCAAAAATCAGCTTGTTCAAGGGAGAAAGGGGGTAAATGCCGGGATCTACTTCTCGGTGGAGCAGAAAAGTGCCTAATCCTCTACCTCCCAGGTAATATCGGTAAGTTTCTTCTGGCAGTTTTTCCAGCTCGGCGTTACCTGAAGCAAGATCCACATGGGCAATTTTTCCCCAAAAGGCGAACATGGCTTTATGCTCCTTTCTATGCTAAAAGGGTACCTTATCATTAGTCCATAGTAATTCATCCGTCCATTGAAATCACTGAACGCACCAGGCTTCTTTCCTCCTTGGTTTCCAAAAGGCGGATTCCCTGGTTGACTTCTTCCAGAGAAAATTCCCGGGTTACTGAACGGGACAGGTTGATTCTTCCTTGTTGCACCAGTTCTATTATAGCTGGAAAATCGGAGCGCTCCTGATCGGCACTGCCCATTATCGTTCTTTCCATCAGTATCAGGTCATGGTAGGGGTGGAGGGGTATTTCTTGGGGGCAGATACCAACTAAAATGGCGCGGCCTCCTTTGCCGGTAGCCATTATCCCCGTTCTGATGGTAGAAGGAATTCCTATGAATTCTACTGCTACTTCCACCCCCTGGTGGTTGGTTAAATGGCTAGTTTTGTCAACCGGGTCCTCTTCTAAAGGGTTAATGCCAACAGTGGCGCCCAATTCCCGAGCAAGGTCCAGCTTTTCCCCTATTATATCTACTGCAATGATTTGGGCTGCACCCATCAGACGGGCTATCTGGATCGCATGGATGCCTAAGCCCCCAATGCCAAGGATCATTACGTTTTCCCCGGGGCGGACTCTAGCCAGAGAAAGGGCGTGAAAAGGGGTAGCAACGGCGTCGGCAATTAAGGCTCCCTGGGTATAGGGGATATTTTCCGGCAGCTTGAAACAGTTGCGGGCGGGC
>CAZXDQ010000076.1:3428-7858 GCA_964639405.1 uncultured Syntrophomonadaceae bacterium
AAGGTACTGGGCAAAACCCCCGTCCGTGTCTTTACCCAGCATTTTTGCTTGTTCGCAATAACGGTCCCGACCGGAGGTGCAGTGTATGCATTTTCCACAGGTGCTCAAATAGAATACGGTGACTCGGTCACCCGGCTGCAGTTCTTCTACGCCTTTTCCCACGTCCACTATTTCTCCCGCGATTTCGTGCCCCAGGGTAAGAGGCAGTTGAGTGACCTGGCTGCCGCCGTCCCGGTAGTGCAGATCTGAACTGCATATACCAGCAGCCCGGACCTTTACCAGGACTTCTGCTTCTTGGGGTTGGGGCGTGGGCATTTCTGTAAGTTGTAGCGGGTGCCCAATTGCTTGTAAACGCATAGCTTTCATTTCCGGTATTCTCCTTTTCCTTCGATTATTGAGAGATAGTTATTTTAGAAAAGAACCTGGGGTGGCTTTTGCAGGAAAGGAGATCGCAGTACGATCTCCTTTCCGGTTAACCAGTCCTCCCCCAGCATCAAGTTGTCGGATGGAGGGCATGATTTCATGACAGATTTAAAAACCAAGAGGGGCTAATAGATTTTTAATTTTCCACTTCTCCTGCTTGCACTGCCTCTACCCATTCGGCCAGCTCGCTGATAGTTTCGATGCCCAGTTCATCAGCGTGTTCTTCCCGCATCATGATAGTGTAGACGTTGTTAAGAGGTGCGTAGTCCAGCCATATCAATCCCGCCTCTTCATCCCTTTCCCTAACTAATTGGTACAATTCGTCAGGATCGCTGATCACCTCTTCCTCTTCAAAGAAGGTTAGCCAGGCGGTGCCGGTGTATTCCCAGTACAGGTGAGTATCGCCTTCATCCAGGGCGGTACGGTTGACATCGGTGCCCCCCAGATTGGTGCTGTCTTCTACTGGTATGCCAGCGTGTTCCAGGGCGAGCAGGGAGATTTGCCCTAAAGTTTGCTGTTCACTGAATTCTTTAGAGCCGATAACCACGGGCTCTCCTTCCCCCGGTTCGGGCGGCTCTTCTTCAATGAAGCCTTCCTCCAGGAGCCATTCTTCTGCCACTTCATCGGGTTCGTAGCCTTCAATATCCACCCGGTAATTTAGCTCCCTAATGGTTTCAGTATCCAGCTCGGGAGCAATTTCTCCCAAAACATCTTCTATTTCGGGGTATTCTTCCAACATCTCTTCTCGGATTACCGGCGCCGCATTATAGACGGGGAAAAATCCCAGATCATCTTCCAGGTTGACCAGATCCAGTTCGTCAATTTTGCCATCGGTTTTGAAGCCCATGGCTACGTCTACATCTCCGTCTCTGAGAGCTTCATGGGTTAAACCGATAGCCATATCGTGGACTTCATCGAATTCAAAGCCGTACTCCTCTTCCAAAGCCGGCAAGCCGTCTTCTCGGACCATAAATTCGTGGTCGGTAGCGAACTCCACCATCTCTTCTGGCTCTTCTTCGGCAGGACATCCTGCAATTAACATCCCTGCCGCCAGTGCCAACACTGCCAGCACTGCAAATTTTCCCTGGGATAACCTTTTCATTATCCGGACCCCCTTTTCAAAAATAATTTCCTCCGGGCTTCTCTCTATTTAATAGGGGAGGACACTAAAACCAGAGTTAAACTTCTTGTTCAATAATGCGGAGGATATAATCCAGTAGAATAGCCAGGGAAGCAGCCATGACTGCCCCGGTGTAAAACATCTGATCCCGCATGACGCTCATTCCGGTTACTATAATAGCCCCCAATCCCCCGGCGGCAATAAAAGTGGCCAAAGTGGCTGCTCCTACAATCATAACTGAGGAGGTGCGGATACCGGCCATGATCACAGGCAAAGCCAGGGGAAGTTCTATGCGGCTTAAAATGCGTAGAGGTTTCATGCCCATCCCCCGGGCTGCTTCAATTACTCCCGGCGAAATGGTAATTATCCCCGCATAAGTATTGCGTAAAATAGGAAGTATTCCATAGATGATGAGGGCAAATACGGCGGTATTAAAACCCATCCCTAAAAGACCCATAAAAATTGCCAGGACCCCGAGGCTGGGGACGGTCTGCCCTACATTGGCTACATTGACCACTACAGGAGCGATAAAGCGGAAATAAGGACGGGAGATCAAAACTCCCGCGCTTACCCCAATTATGATGGCTATTAGAATGGCTACTCCCCACAGTACCAGGTGATCCGATCCGTATCGGACGATGGTATCCACCTGGAGCATTCTACCCACGGTAGCATCATCCGGATGGTTGATGTTGTACCAGGGATAGCCCACAAATATTACTAGCAGCAGCACTATAAAAAAAAGGCGTTGGATCCATTTTCCTCGATTACTCATTGCTCTGCAGCGCCTCCATAATGGCATTCAGAGTAACTACTCCCTGCAACCTTTCTTCACTGTCAATTATCAGAGCGTAGCCCGCCCCGTTGGTGAGCATAACTGAAAGGGCGTCATTTAAAGTGGCTCCACTGTCTGCGGTAAGACCGGGTTTTTCTATAATATCCGCTACCTGGTCGCCTTCTTTTTCCAGGTAACGAGGAATGACCACTCCTTCCAAACGCTGTTGGTGGTCGATTGCTACTACCAGGCCGATCTTGCTGGCGTCCAGCAGTTCTTTTGCTTGGTTAACGGGGTCATCCATAGAAGTGGTGTAAACTTGTTCGATAATTTCTTCTACCCGAATCAGGTGGAGCCTTTTAATGGAGTAATTTCCGCCTACCAGGTTTACCACGAAATCGTCCGCCGGTGAGCTGAGAAGCTCATCGGGAGAGGCGTACTGCACCAGATCGCCTTCTCGAAGAATGGCGATTTTGCTTCCCATCTTGATAGCTTCGTCGATATCATGAGTTACAAAAATTATGGTTTTTTTAATTCGCTCTTGAATTCGCAAAAACTCATTCTGCAGGTGGGATCTGGTAATGGGATCCAGGGCGCCGAAGGGTTCATCCATAAGCATAAGAGGAGGGTCCGCAGCCAGGGCACGGGCTACCCCTATCCGCTGCCGTTGCCCGCCGCTTAAATCGGCGGGCTTACGGTCTCGAAACTGTTCTGGATCTAGCCCTACCATCTGCAGAAGCTCGTCTACCCGTTCCCATATTTTTTGCCGGCGCCATTTCAGCTCTTTGGGAACGGTGGCAATATTTTCTGCTATGGACATATGGGGGAACAGACCAATTTCTTGAATCACGTAGCCGATATGCAGACGAAGTTGGATAGGGTTCATTTTAGATACATCTTTTTGGTCAATGTATATTTTGCCGCTGGTGGGCTCTATGAGACGATTGATCATCTTCATAGTCGTAGTTTTACCGCAGCCGGAGGGCCCAACCAGCACGCAGACATCGCCGTCCTCTACTTCCATGGTAAGGTTGTTTACTGCCGGCGAATCACCCTCTTTGTATATCTTGGTTACGTTTTCTAAACGGATCACCCAGTCTGCCTCCCTTCAAAATTTATACTTCTGGTAGGGGTTTAACGCCAGGAAAGCCGTTTTTCTCCCCATCCCAAGAGCAGATCCAAAATTATGGCGATGATAGAAATGAAAATAGCGCCTGTCCAAATCATGGGGTAGTTAACTCGTTCAATTCCGTCAAAAATGAGGCTGCCCAGACCCCCTGCCCCAATATAGGCGGCTATGGCGCCGATGCCTACCCCCAGGACCACTGCCACTCTGATTCCTGCCATTATAACCGGCAGCGCCAGGGGAAGTTTTATCTTCATCAAGATGCGGAATTCATTCATTCCCATTCCCCGGGCGGATTCCAGCACGGGCTGCTCAATTTCCCGGATACCGGTGTAAGTGTTTCTAACCAGGGGCAGGAGCATGTATAAGACCAGGGTGGCTACTCCGTTGTTAAAACCAATACCAAAGAGGGGTATCAGGATGGCGATCATGGCAATGCTGGGGACGGTCATAAGTACCTGGGTGACGTTAATAACGGGGTAGGCAATGGGCTCCCAGTAGGAGATAAGGACTCCCACAGTAACTCCAATGATAATAGCCAGGACCATGGCCACCAGTATCAACTCGAAGTGTTCCAGGGTCTTTTCCAGGATGAGATCGTGCCTGCGTTCTATATAGGCAAAAAAGGGTTCAATGCTACTCCACCATCCACCTAGAGTGTTAGCAGCGCTTAATGAGCTTCCCCCCCAAAGAGTTAGCAGCAGAGAATGGCTTACGCCCATGGAGAATTTATTTCCTCCTTTCACTCAAGCCTACTATTAAGCCTAACTTTGACACAAGTATAAGTTTACTGGCCCATCCAGAGAGGCGGGACTGATTTTTTCGTAAAGATCTGAGTGAAAAAATTTATAAAATTCGTATACTGGAAAAAGAAGCCTGTTATTTTGTTAATCACTATGCCACTCACTATGCCAACCACTATGCCAATTACTATGCCAATTACTATGCCAACCATTATGTCAACTATTATGTCAACCATTATGCCA